>NZ_JBGVBR010000267.1:0-7312 GCF_045225735.1 Succinimonas sp.
TGAAAAACTGACTGCTAATCCCCGAACAGGCTTCACGGCTGAGAATCGGGGGTAATTAAAAAAACAGGCTTAAGAGACCGCTTGCCAAATAAAAGTCATTAAACCAGAGATTAAGACGCTGGGCCGTTAAGAAGACTCCTTGTTTGCAAGTTCTTCTTTCAATCTGGCAATTTCAGCCCTAGCTTCGGCAAGCTCATCCAATATGCCATACTCCCGCTTTTCTACCGCCGCATCCAGGGCTTTCCTAGCTTCGTCAAGAGTCCGGCTCTCTGCCAGAATCTTCAGAAACACCTGAAAAAATCCTTTCGGGGCTGGCACCAGTTTCCGAAAATTTTCCAGATCGATTATCATAAAGTTCGGCCACGTGGGAAGCCATTCATGAATTCCTTCTTCATTGTTTTTTTCATCGGCCGGAAAGTTCGCATAGGTTTTGATTTCCTTATTCCACCTGTTCTCCTCCAGACATGAATGCTCCGTGATATAGACCAGAAGCGTTCTTTTCTGCGGATATCTGGCGGTCAGGGCCTCGCTGTAAATCGATGATTTACTCAAGTCAGGTTCCTGATCAGTGTCCATAACCAGCCATACATAGACATCTCCGGCGCGCCAGGATGCATCCGGCTCACAAGGAAAAGGATTATCCCGAAGATGAGAGCGGCTGACTAGTTGGCGAATACTGGCGTTTACATCCGCTGACCAGCATTTCGGATCCCTGGCATCTTTAAAAAAGCTGCCTGCCAGATCGTTTGTCAGAATACTGAGAGCAGCCCCGGTGGCCAACTCCCGCAGCCATTCCTTCTTGTCAGCGACTTCTGTTTTGTTGCCGTTTTTTGTCATAAATTCTCCTGATTGATACTCCCCGCAACTGAAGCTGCGGGATTATTGCTTCAAAGACTCAGCTCGACACCCGGGATTAAGACAGCCGGGCTTTTCTGTTTGCATGTTCTTGTTCCAATCTGGCTGGCAATTTCAGCCTTTAAACTTCTTTGGCAATCTCATCCCCTGCGGTCTGCCGCCGCGGCAGGGGGTTTTCAGGTGCCCTTTTTCAGTATGTTCAGGTATTCTTCGTAGGCAAACGTTCTGTTCCGTTTTCTGCTGCGACCCTCATTCTCAGTCTGTGCCAGAATCCCGGCCTCAATGAGCCTTTTGGCCGCAGACGCCACTGCGTTATAGGAAAGCCCCAGCGCCGCTGCGGTTTTTCCAATATCAATAATGGGATGCGCTTCCAGATAATCAAAAAGCAATCCCGCATTTATCCGGGCGCGTCCCAGGCCATCAATGACCCTGACATTTTTCTCATGAAGCGCGGAGAGATCATCTATGGCGGAAATGGCATCCCGGGAGGATTCCCGGACAGCTGTCAGAAAAAACCGCGCCCACTGCTCATAGTTTCCCTTCTTTCTGACCTCTGTCATTCTGTCATAGTATTCGATGCGGTTTTGCTTCAGGAAGCCTGAGACATAAAGAACCGGCTCGGTCAGGACTTTATTGTCCATGAGATACAGCGTGATCAGGAGTATCCCGATTCTGCCGTTACCGTCAGGGAACGGATGTATGGTCTCAAACTGGTAATGTATCAGGGCCGCCCGGAGCAGAAAATCAAGGCTGTCTTCCCGGCTCTCATCCCTGCTCAGGTATTTCTCCAAATCTGACATCGCCCTCTCCATATCTTCGGGACAGGGCGGGATATAGCTCGCCTTGCTCAGATCTGAGCCCGGGCCTCCGATCCGGTTCTGCGAGCGCCGGAATTCTCCTGGGGCGCTCTCCTGACCGCAGGCGTTTTTCATCAATATTGCATGGGTTTCCCTGATTAACCTATTGCAGAGCGGGAGCGTCTTAAGTCCGTTTATCGCATATTCCGAGGCCCTGATCAAGTTTGCAACCTCGGTAACATCCCTTTTTGCATGGAGTTCTGGCATAGGATCCAAGGCATCCTCCAGCGTTGCCTGCACTCCTTCTATCTGAGAAGACATCAGGGCTTCCTTGCGGAGATACAGAGATACCAAGGGCTTCATACCGGGCAGTCTGGAAGAAATGCTTTCTAAAGAGGCAAGGCTCCTATGGGCGGCAACAAGCAGATTCACCATGTTTTCATCTAATATCAGCGGCGGCGATGGCGGGAGAGGACTTGGCACGAAGGATTGGTACCGGGCTTCTCCGGAAAGGCTGCTGCGATAAACACCGGCTCTGTTCTTCATGCAAAACGCCTCCGATGCTGAAACTGAATAAGCCTATTACCGATCTTATTTCATTTTATCAGCTTATCCTGAAATAACAAACGATGCCGGGATACATTATTTCAAGTTATGGAGCTTAGCAGCCGCGGAACAGTCCCGGCCTCTCCTGATTCCCAAGGCATTCAGGAGCGCAGCCAAACAGTACTGGGGTGAAACGATGCGATGAACGGCATGATAAGGAAATTACAGGAACAGCATGCAACGATGCGAAGTTTCAGGAAGAAACAGCTGATAAAGGCTTCAAAAAAGAAGCCTCTGTCAGAAGTTTTTGCTGATTAAAAACCGGCTTCCCTGATTTCCGCGGCAATCATCTCCAGGGCCTTCAGGGGATCCGGACTTCTGGTAATAGGTCTTCCGATAACCAGGTAATCGGAACCGCCTCTGAGGGCATCCCCCGGGGTAACAATGCGCACCTGATCATTGGCTGCGGCCCAGGCGGGTCTGATGCCCGGGGTTACGATGCAAAACTCTCCAGGAACCGCGCTTCTGATAAGACCGGCCTCCCGGGCGCTGGAAACCACGCCGTCAAGACCGGAGTCCCGGGCCAGCCGGGCCAGCCTTTGCACCTGATTTTCCACGCTGTCTGAAATCCCCACTCCGGAAAGCTGCTCCGCATCCATGCTGGTGAGCACGGTAACCGCTATGAGCTTCGGACGGTCGCTCCCGAATTCACGGAGAGCCTGCGCCGCGGCAGTCATCATTTTGGCGCCGCCCATGGCATGCACATTAACCATCCAGACCCCCAGATCCGCGGCTCCGGCTACGGCCCGGGCCACCGTATTGGGAATGTCATGAAACTTGAGATCCAAAAAAATCTCAAAGCCCTGCCCCTGATAGCGTCTTACCATCTCCGGGCCGAAACGGGTAAACATTTCCTTGCCGATTTTAAGACGGGCCATGGCGGGATCCAAAGCGGCCACCAGAGCATCCGCCTCCTTCTCGGCCGCAAAATCAAGGGCTACTATTATCCGGGGATCTGCTTCCGGTTTGGCATGAAGAGCTTCGGTCATATGGAATCCTTAAAAAATCTGAATCAGGCAGGAGGCAGTGAATCCTGCGAAAAGTCAATGGAAGCGTTTGGCAGCATGGTTTCCCACTTATGGCAGCTGGGGCATTTCCAGAACAGCATCTGGGACTTGAAGCCGCAGTGCCGGCAGACAAAACGGCTGGTATTAATCTGATGGGCGTCAATAAGACTCTTAAAAACCTGCAGCTTCTGCTGGCTTTGGGAATCCAGAGTATCAAGCCTGAAATCCATCAGAAGCGAAAACATTCTGATACTGGAATTCTTCTTGAGGTATCTGATGATGAATTCCTCGGCATCATCAACGCTTCTGACCGCCGCAAAGAGCTCGGCCATGCGAAGAGCCACGGACTCGGATCCGGAAATCTGCAGCCATTTTTCCAGCACCTCAAGCTCCCCCTGACTGCCGTTCTCTTCAGAGAAGCATTTCCCCAGAAGCTTCACGCACAGACTAATCATCCGGGAATCGGCTTCGGCAATGGCATCCATAGCCTGCATAGCTTCCGGGAAGCGCTTCTTTTCAATATTGATTTTGGCAATGTTGAGATAAGCCCGGACACAGGTTTTATTAACCTGCGCGGCTTTTTTGAAGTACTCCAGAGCCTGGTCTTCCTGCTTTACCGAAAACGCGTCATTCCCGAGCTCGCAAAGATATTCCGCTTCCTTGATCCGGATATTGGCGGACTCCCGGAATATGCTGCGGAAGCATTTGATGGTTTCCAGAGCCTTCTGCCATTCCTTTTCCTGATCGTAGATCTTTACCAGAAGCTCGCAGGCCCGGGCCTTTTCCGCATCGTAGCTGATAAGCTCCCGGAGAATTTCCTCGGCCTTGTCCAAAAGCCCGGACTGAATGAAATCCCGGGCCAGCTCCAGAAGCGCCAGGGATCTTTCGTTGGAGGACAGCCCTTCCATGGTCATGATGCTGTTATGAAAATTTATGGCCCGCTCCATTTCGCCTCTTTCGCGGTAGAGGTTGCCCAGGGCCAGGTTTTCTTCAAAGCTGTGATTGGACTGACTGTCGTAAAAGCTGATAAGCTCGTCTGCGGCCTTTTTGCGGTCGTGATTGAAAAAGTAGTTAAGTCCCCGGGTAAGGTTTCTGATATTTCCGGAGTTCCTGTTCTCATCGCTTTTCTGCGCGGCATGATAGCCCATGTACCAGCCGTAAAAGGCGGCTACCGGCAGCAGAAGGAACAGTAACTCAATCATGGCAAATCAGCGTCTCCAGACCGCACTCAGCCGGCGGAAATTACCTTCAGATCCCCGGAGTATCCGGGATCGGGAGCAGCTTCAGGAACGGCATCCTTTGCGGGAGACAGCAACCCCTGAACCTCGGGAATGCCGTTCTTTTCCATGCGGCGGATCCGGCGCCGGAGATTTCTGATGCGCACCCACTGAATAAAGACGATATAGGCCCAGATAAAGCTGAAGAACACCGCTCCCGCCAAAAAGGAAAAACCCATCAGGGCTGAAATCGTTATTTCCGTCTTTCCGGCCAAGAGGTTGAGCATCACGCTGCTGTCATTGGCCATGCCCAGAGCCAGAGCCAAAAGAGCCACTGCCAGCAGCACCAGAAAATAACAGTACTTGAAGATTTTACGAATCATAACCGCCCTTCCGGAGGAGCCCCGCCCGCCGCGGGTCTTCCCGATTATAAAAAAAACAAACCCGGACACCGGATGACACCATCCTGTTCCGGTAATTTCTGATGACTCCGGATCCTTCCGGAAAACATAACCTTAGCTCCCGCCATTATAGCAGGAAACCTCAGGCCCCGGCCGTCCGGGACACGAGAACCTTGAGAATCAGCTTTTTCACCGTGCCGGGAGCCCCGGATGCGCAGAGAGGCTTGTGCGCCTCGCCGGGATAAAATACCGCAAAATCCCCCGTTTTAAGATCCAGATAAGAGAGCTGAGTTTCCCGGGCCAGAAAGCCGATGTCCTTTTCTTCGGAATAAGGCACGCCCTCGGCATCGGCTTCCGGAACAGAGCCCAGTCGCACCGCTTCCGGACGGAAGCCGATTCTTTCCCGTCCCTCAAGAATCACATGCACATCAAGATAGCGGAGGTGGTACTCGGCCATCCGGTCATCCTGGGGCTCGGTCTCGTTGGTATCAAAGTTTGCAAAAACCCGGCTTTCGGGTTCCAGATCCAGCCTCCCCTCAGGAAGCCGCTCCGCCATGGCCTTTCGGATATATCCGGCATATTCGCCCAGCAGTTTTTCAGAAAACTCATCCCCGAGATGACCTGTAATCATGTCGCCGCTCCTTCAAATTATCTCTGAGCAAATTTTACTATGTTTGCCCCCGCTGGAAAAGATTTTCCGGAAGGAGCGGCCCCCCGGAGTCAGTTTTGAAGGCCGGACATCCCCTCTGATAATCCGGAGATGCCGGCGGGACTTCGGCCTTCCTCACAGCCCCTTCCGGATATTGGATACTTGCCGGGATAATTAGGGTACAATACCGCGGGAAAAAAGGCTTTCGGCTTGCTGTATGACGTTCAGCTGATGTCCGAGGGCCCGGTGATTAATTAATACATTTTCGGAACACTAACATGAGAGTAAAACCGCTGGTCAGTAATTTCATTCCGCCGGAAATCAAGCATGACTCCGCCGGCATGGATATCTATTTTCAGGAGGATACGGAGCTTCGCACCGGCTGCGACAATGTGGTCAGGCTGGGCTTTGCCGCCGAGGTGCCCCATGGCTTCGTCGCCCTGCTGCTGCCCCGGAGCAGTGCCGGAATAAAGGGCATCGGCCTCAGAAATACCGTCGGCGTCATTGACAGCGACTACCGGGGGGAATGGATCGCCCACATCAGCGTGGACGAGCTGGACAGCAATACCAGAGACACCGTGCTGAGCTACCGGAGAGGAGAACGCGCCATTCAGGCCATCATTGTTCCGGTGCGCTATGAAACCATTGAGCTCTCAGACGAGCTTTCAGACACGGATCGCGGTCAGGGCGGCTTCGGCAGCACCGGAAAATAACATTTCCGTTACCTGCCTCAATCCCCTGAGGACTTTCAAATAACAACCTGAAATTTAAGGATACCCCGCATATGATGACACCTTTGTATGCCGCATATAAGAAGGTGCCCCTGGTGCTCCAGATCGTTATCGGTCTTGTCATCGGCACTCTTCTGGCTCTGTTCTGTCCGGAACAGACGTCTTTTATAAAAGGCTTCGGAGATCTGTTTGTAAAGGCTCTTAAAAGCGTGGCGCCGCTTCTGGTGCTGGTACTGGTAACCTCAGCCATCGCCGCGCATCAAAAGGAAGGATCCAGCCAGCTCTGGAAGCTCATGATCATCTATTTCGTCTCCACGTTCCTGGCTGCGGTAACCGCGGTGGGAGCCTCCTTCCTGTTCCCGGTCTCGGTAACCCTGACCGGAACCGCCGGCGAAGGAGCCGCTGTTGCAGGCAGCATTTCCGCGGTGCTTTACAACATCGTGATAAACGCGGTTGACAATCCGGTAAACGCCCTCATCAATGCCAACTATATCTCCATTCTGGTCTGGGCTGCCGCTCTGGGCTATATGTTCCGGAACGCCAAAGAATCCACCAAAGCCGTGCTGGAGGATCTGGCCTCAGTGGTAACAGCCATTGTCCGCATCGTTATCCGTCTGGCTCCTCTGGGCGTCATGGGACTGGTATATAACTCCATTGTCTCTCAGGGCGGCATCGACGGGCTCCTGGGCTATGCCTCGCTCATTTATGTGCTGGTCGCCGTTATGGCCGTTTCCGCCCTGGTGATAAACCCGGCCATTGTCTTCGTCATCACCCGCAAAAACCCCTTCCCGCTGGTTTTCAAATGTCTTGCCGAGAGCGCCTACTACGCCTTCTTCACCCGAAGCTCCGCTGCCAACATCCCGGTAAACATGGCGCTCTGCGATCGCATGAAGGTTCCCAGAAGCATGAGCTCCATTTCCATCCCTCTGGGCGCCACCGTTAATATGGCCGGAGCCGCCATCACTATCAGCGTGCTCACTTTATCGGCTGTGGCTTCTCTTAATGGCGGAGTTTTGAACATTGACATCTGGACGGCTATTCTTCTTTGC
>NZ_JBGVBR010000268.1:0-2673 GCF_045225735.1 Succinimonas sp.
ATAGTCGAACCTATACGTATAATGGCGTTTGCCCATCATTTTGCGATCCCCTGATAATTTAACGAACTAACTGCTCCTGTTATTCACTTCTAGTACCTTATCTTGGTAGAATTACATGTCGGCGACGTTTTTCGGGATGTCTCCTCAGATGTTCCTAGAGAAGAAATGTCATTTCCCGGAGTCAGCATCCCCGAATAAGAGTTCCCGAAACACTCATAATCCTGTGAACCATACTCCCGGAAATGCAACCGCTTCGTAAAGTTGTTGGGTAATCCCGGGACGGTGAGAATTTTGTAATGGAAGCAGTTAACAAAGAAGCAACTCCGGACACCCCCGTGATCTCCATTCGGGAGGTAAGCCGGATCTTTATAACCAAAAAGGGCACCGTAACCGCTCTTGACAAGGTTTCCCTTGACATCAGAAGAGGGGAGATCTTCGGCATCATCGGCATGTCCGGCGCCGGCAAAAGCACCTTGGTGCGTACCATGAATTTCCTCGAAGTGCCCACCTCCGGCGAAGTCGAAGTGCTGGGCCAGATCCTGAGCCGCTTAAGCCGGGTGGAGCTTAATGCCATCCGGAAAAAGACGGCCATGATTTTTCAGAACTTTAACCTTCTGATGCAGAAGACCGTTATCGACAATGTCTGTTTTCCTCTGATAATCTCCGGGGTATCCACAACCGATGCCCGTGCCACAGCCCTGGATCTCCTTCGTCTCGTGGGACTTGAGGACAAGGCTCAGGCCTATCCTGCCCAGCTTTCCGGCGGTCAGAAGCAGCGCGTGGCCATTGCTCGGGCTCTATCTACAAAGCCGGAGATCCTGCTCTGCGACGAAGCCACCTCAGCACTGGATCCGCAGTCCACAGCTTCAATACTGGAAATTCTCCGGGATATTAACCGCGATATGGGCATCACCATTGTGGTAATCACCCATCAGATGTCAGTGGTTAAGGAGATCTGCACCAGAGTTGCTATCATGGATCAGGGCCGGGTTGTGGAAACGGGCCCGGTGCTGGAAGTCTTCATGAAGCCCCATTCCGAAACCGGAAGACGCATTATTTTTGACGGCACATCCATCCCGCCTCTGGACAGCGATCGCCGCATCAGAGTGGTATTTGAGGGGGAACAGGCCCTGAAGCCAATAATTGCCTCTGTTATTAAGGAGGTTGCTCCGGTAAGCATTTTGTTTGCCGATGTCCAGAACACATCTCAGGGATCTGCCGGACAGGCAGTCTTGGAGCTTCCGGAGGATGAAAGCCTCCGGAAGCGGATCTTCGCTTATCTCCGGGAACAGGGACTTTACTTTGAAGGGAAGGGCGGCCATGTATACACTGACTGATCAGATATTGCAGGGGATCTGGGAAACCGTCTATATGACCATTGCGTCCACGTTTTTCGGATACATTCTGGGCATGCCTCTGGGGTTTATGCTGACCCTTTGTCATAAGAAGGGACTCCGGCCGCACCGCATAATCTACCGCATGGTGGACGTTATTACCAACATTGGCAGGAGTCTCCCCTTTATTATCCTCATGATTCTGGTAATCCCGGTTACAGTCTTTATCGTGGGAAGATCCTACGGTTCCACCGCAGCCATTGTGCCTCTGGTGCTTTCTGCCGCTCCCTTTATTGCCCGGCTCGTGGAATCATCCCTGAATGAGGTGGATCGCGGCGTTATTGAAGCCGCTGAGAGCATGGGAGCCTCCCTGTGGCAGATCATGACCAAGGTAATGCTGGTAGAGGCCCGCACCTCCCTGATTACCGGCGCCACCATCGCGCTTTCCACGATTTTAGGCTACTCGGCCATGGCCGGAGCCATCGGAGGCGGCGGTCTCGGCGCCATCGCCATTCAGTACGGCTATCAGCGTTATGATGCCGGTATAATGTGGATCTGCGTGATTCTTCTCATTGCCCTGGTGCAGATATTCCAGGTGCTGGGCATGTTTATTGCGAGAAAACTGGACAGAAGAATAGTGTAGCTGAGAATAGCGCAGCCGTAACGAATAGCACAGCGAGAACGGCGCCGCATCGGAAAACGGCACTATCAATAAGCCCCCGGATTAACTTTGGAGAACTCATATGAAAAAACTGCTTGTACCCGCTCTGGCAATTCTGCTGGCTGCCTGCGGCTCGGATGATAAAGCCCCGGCTCCCGATAAAGCGACAAATGTTCCGGAAAACCGCATTATCACAGTCGCCGCTTCCCCCACACCTCATGCGGAAATTCTGGAGGAAGCCGCCAAGAATCTGAAAACCCGCGGCATTACAGTGGATATCAAGGTTTTTGATGACTACGTCCAGCCCAATAACGTGGTGGAAAGCGGCGAGATCCTGGCTAACTACATGCAGCATGAGCTCTACCTTCATAACTTCAATCATGACCGGGGCACTCATCTCAAGGTAGCTGGCAGAATTCACTATGAGCCTCTGGGCATTTACCCCGGGAAGAAGAACCGTCTTGAGGATCTGGGGCCGGGAGATCATATCGGCATTCCCAACGATACCACCAATGAAGGCCGGGCGCTCCTTCTCCTGCAAGACAACGGTCTTATTAAGCTGACCTCTGAGGCCGGACTCACCGCTTCGGTGAAGGATGTGGCCGAGAATCCGAAGAATCTGCAGCTGGTAGAACTGGAAGCTGCTCAGCTCCCCCGAGTCAAGGATCAGATGGCCAT
>NZ_JBGVBR010000269.1:0-2106 GCF_045225735.1 Succinimonas sp.
AGGCAGGTTGGCAAGACCTGGCTTATGCGGGAATTCGGTCATCTGGCATATCAGAAGACTGCTTATGTGTCATTTTTCCGCAATCCCAGGATGAAAGAGGTTTTTGAGCAGGATTGCGATATCAGCCGCATTATCGCAGGACTTAACATTGAGACCGGAATCGAAATCACTCCCGGGGATACCCTGATTATTCTTGATGAAATTCAGGAAGCTCCGGCAGTTCTGGAAGTCCTGAAGTATTTCTGCGAAAACGCTCCGGAATATCATGTGTGTGCGGCAGGATCATTGCTGGGAGTTTCTCTTCATGAGGGAGTGTCGTTTCCGGTGGGGAAGGTTGCCATGCTGAAGCTGTACCCGCTGCACTTTCGGGAGTATCTGGAAGCTCTTGGCGAAGTTCAGCTGGCTCAGTTATTGGAAACCGGAGATTACAGCATCATCGACAGTTTTGCCGACAAATATCTGTACTGGCTGAAGAACTACATCTACACCGGGGGACTTCCCGCGGTGGTTAATTTTTTCCGGGATCACAAGGATTATGCGGAAGCGCGCCGGATACAGAAAGAAATAGTTCAGCAGTATCAGGGAGATTTTGGCAAGCATATCCGCGCCGGCGAACTCAGGCGCATCAACATGGTGTGGGAATCCATTCCGATACAGCTGGCAAAGGACAATAAAAAATTCTTTTTCGGGCAGATTAAGAAGGGAGCCCGGAGCGCTGAGTTTGAGACGGCAATCCAATGGCTGGCTGATGCCGGGCTGGTGTACAAGGTGCATCGTGTTAACGAACCGGAGATGCCTCTCAGCGCTTATAAGGACTTTTCGGCATATAAGCTGTTTGCGCTGGATGTTGGCATTCTGGGGGCGCTCAGCGATCTTGACGCCCGATCAATTCTGGATGGCAACGATATCTTCAGGGAATTCCGGGGAGCTCTTGCGGAGCAGTATGCGCTTCAGGAGATGATAGCCGCTACTGATTACACCCCGTACTATTATGGAACCGCTTCAGCCTCGTTTGAACAGGACTTTATCATTCAGAAGGGCAAACTTACGATACCTATTGAAGTAAAATCCGGGGCGAATGTCCGTTCTCAGAGTTTGAAGGCTTTCATCGCAAAATTCCATTCGGAAGCTGCCGTAAGGCTGTCACCGCTTCCTTACCGGAAGCAGGAAACCATTATCAACCTGCCTCTTTACGCAGTTTGCAATCTGTAAACCGGCGTTTTGAAATCCGGTACCCGGGGACGGCTTTTGCCGCGGATATATGCCCCTTCAGACCAGGGGAAAAGTTTGATTTCAGGCGTCGCTTCTGCCCGTCTGTTATTTCCTGTTCCGGTCTGTTTTCTTTGCCCGTCCGTCTTTCTCTGCCGTCCATCTCTCTCTGCCGTCTTACCCTTTTTTGCAAGGCCTTGCTATAACCTCAAAAGAAGGCTGACAAGAGGTATTTCGCCTGTTCGGATACGATAGAGACGAATACTGCGGGGAATAATGGCAGATAATCAGGGATCCGTATCTTTTATGACGACCTGATGGCGATGAATGCATGGAAAACGCTTTACGACCACGGCAATGTCAGAACCTTGAAAGTTTGAATCGTTATTGCCATAGAGATTAAGTTTTTTCTGGACAGAATGCTCTAAAAAGTCAGAAACCGGGGTTAATGAACTAACAAGGCATGCCAGGTAACATTACCAAATTTGTGATATGATATTTGGTTAAATTCATCTGATTATTCTGCTGATTATACAAAGAACGGTCATAATTTCATAGAAATGTTTCTCATTTTAAGGAACGGATATGGCAATTGAGAAGGATGCGGCAGTCTCCGGAGATGTTTTTCCGGAAGGCTGCAATGATTTTGAGGAGCTCATCAGTACAGGAAGGGTCTACGTTGATAAGACATCCTATCTGGAGGATCTTTTGAACTCGGGAACAGAGGTAGCCCAGATACTGAGACCCCGGAGATTCGGGAAGACTCTTACCATGAGCATGCTGTCCTGTTTTCTGGAAATGAATTACCAGCATCCGGGGGATCGAAGCCGTCCTGAGAGGCTCTTTAAGGATCTCGCTATCTCTAAGAACAAAGCATTCTGCGCTAAACACATGGGC
>NZ_JBGVBR010000270.1:0-4317 GCF_045225735.1 Succinimonas sp.
CGAGACGTCGGGCTTCTCCGGAAGCTGACTCCAGTTCAATCTCGAATACGTCTTCTTCATCACTGTCTTTGTCACGGTCTATATCGCGACCTTCATAACTGCCTTCATCACTTTTGTTGTAAGACGCCGCCGGGAGCTCCAGATATGTTTCTCCGGTGCTGTCCAGTCTGTTTTTAATGAGCACTGAAAAGAAGGAAGCAATGAAGGCCAGAAGGAGATGGCCGCGAAGAGCGTTTTCGTCAGATGTTTCGGAAGGGCGAAGACTGCGGTAATTCCGGCCCAACGCAAAAAACCGTTCTGCGCCCGGGCTTGCGAAATTACCGGTTTGGCCTGCTCCGGCCTTCTTGTCGGAGCAGGAGTCGCTACCGCATGGAGGCCGGTATCCCAGTTCCCGGAGCATAGCGGAGATCCTGCTTAAGGTATGGGTATGGGCAATGCTCCCGGTGTCATCAGGGACGCACTCGAAGCAAAGAGGGAGCCCGGTTCCCTTCTGAACCGCCAAAAGGAGTCTCTGGGAGCTTCCGGCAGCGCTGTCCGGGGATGCGGAGCTTGAATCAATGAGGAGGCAGGGTTCCTTCCCGGCGGAAGCCCCGACATACTCCAGATGCTTCCTGAAAAATGTTCTCAGGCTCCCGGGCTCTCCGATGCTCACCAAAAGCTCCGTTAACCGCAAGCTCGTAATATTCGCTCCCGGAAACAGGTACGACACATAATTCTGCCGGTACCAGGCCAAAGCATCCCTGGGAATGCCGCTGTCCAGAATATAGAACATCACCATCGTTCGCAGCGTAGCATAATTCGGGCAGGCGATGCTTTTCAGGACTGCATCATAGCCGATGCCGCGGAGCAGCCGATCCAGAAAATAGGCATCCCCGAAGTCCACGATAACCGGAAGAGCTTTTCTGGCGCCGTCCTGTTCCGCCGGGGCCGCGGGCATGTCTTCAGGAGACACCTCAGAGCATTCCAGAGTTTCCGTATCAAAATGATAGTACCCCAGGGATCTTTTCCAGAAGATCTGCTTCTCTCTGCTGATCACCTTGCCCAGGTGAATCTGGCCTGTTTTGGTAATCCGGCCGTCCTTTTGCCTGACGCTTTTACCCGGCCATTTGCCGAACATAACGCCGTTTAGAGAGTAGTAAGTGATATTGGGCATCGCATGGTACCTTCGCCGGAGGAGAGATGAACTGTAATAGCATGGGGCAAATAGTATGGTTCTGATTATACCGTCACCGGCATTTTGAGCGCTAAAGCAGAGGGAGGAGGGAATCGGCACAGGGGCGTGGAAATTCCGGTGCCGGCGCTCAGTCTTATGATTAAAGAAGGGACAGGGCCGAATCCTATGATCCGGAAAACGAATTCCCCCAGAATACCCGGCTTCCATCTGAAAACTGCCTCAAAAATCGCGCCAGGCCCGGAAAAAGGTGTCGGAAAAGCGATTTTTGCAGACCGATCCCCCGGTCAGAATGGACAATTGCTCACAAAATAATCAAAAAACGCTGTTTTTAAGGAAATTTTCAGAAAAATGAGTTTTTTTGGAATTTTTTCTTGACAGTGAATCGGAAATACCTAAAATAGCACCTGTCGAAACGATAGACACTCGGTGATTAGCGCAGCCTGGTAGCGCACTTGGTTCGGGACTAAGGGGTCGGAGGTTCAAATCCTCTATCACCGACCAGTTAAGTCGATTGTTTCATATATCAGTGTTCGGTGATTAGCGCAGCCTGGTTAGCGCGTCTCGTTAGGGACGAGAAGGTCGGAGGTTCAAATCCTCTATCACCGACCACCTGATTCATCAGATTCTCTTCTTTCTCTCTCAGTTTTCTCCCTTGAATCCGTTTTAAATCATCCGATACAGCGTTTTATGTTTGCTGGTTTGCCGGCTAGCCCCTTTTGGCTTTGCTGCGTTTAACTCAGAGCATTCCCCGTACCTGTTTCCGGTTCAGGGAACCCTTGGGTCTCCCGGGCTTTCTGGCTGCCGCCGCCCTGCCGGTTTCAGCCTTCTGATACCTGCTCCGGCATTCTTCCGGGACGAAGAGAAAAGGCCTGACATATTTCCGTCTGGGAAGCGGTAAAGCCGGTGATATGAGCATCACCGGACCCCCTATAGGAAACCGCCGCAAAAATCCGGCTATATCCTTGGTTTTGGCAATTAACTTCTCATTAAGACTTACAACCATAAGCCGGTTCCGGGACAGCTTCACGGCAGAGTACCTTAGCTTAAACGCCAGGGCTTTCAGCTGTTCCCGAATTCCCGGGGTTCCGTTCTTTTCTCCTGCGATCAGGGCTTCCTTCTTGATTTCTCCATTAATACTGGGTCAACATTCAGACACGTTCCTTCATATCCAGAAAGAGATTCACCGTGAGGTTCACGTGTTTTTTCCGAGGCGGGGTCTTCAGAGACTCCGGGAACAGCACTGACACCAAACCTGAATTCAGCAGCAACCCCATGGTTAAACGGTCATCCAGGGAGAACCTTCTCCCTCCATAGCTAAACCTGGCAATATCGGAAACAGCTGATACGCCGGAGCTGTTTCCGGAGTCATTGGCGGCATAAATCCCGTTTTTGACTCATTTTGACACAAAATGCGAGTGGCTCGGCCCTTTCCGGGAAAACGCCCTGCCGGCTGCGGGAGACTTTTCCGCAGCGTCTGGGGCTTTCCCCGAAGCCGCCCTGTCCCTCAAGATTCAGGACGGCGCGGCTCCCTTGCTGCCGCTCCCCAGAACGGCAAAGGCGCCGTGCATCTTTTTAAGAGTGTTAAGAAGCTCGCAGAACATATTCCGGAAGACATCCCGATCGCTTTCGTTTCTGCCCAGCCTGATGCCGCACAGGGAAGGCAGCGCCGGATACTCCCCGCCCAGATGATTGGCCCGGGCATAAACCGAAACCTGATCATTGGCGCCCCGGGAATAAAGAGCCCAGACGGCCTGAACCGGATTATAGAAGGGCACGCCCCGCTTCTGGTTCAGGGATACCATGTACTTGGAACGCAATGACGGCAGAGATTCCTTCCGCACCGTTTCATCCGAACTGTACTTGGCATCCATGATAAGCCAGTCCTGAATAAGCGGATTGTCCTTCCAGGTAACCCGGAACACGAAATCCGGGGTCAGCGTATAATTCGGGTTGTTGTAAAAGTTCTCCACCACGGCCAGATCTCCGTCGCAGGTCTTTTCCACCATATGGATGCGGGGCACATACCAGAGATCCAGAATAAATTCCCCTTCCGGCCCCACCCAGCGGTAGTAATTGAAGGGCTCTTCATCGGGGCGATCTCCGGGAACGCCGCCGAAGGGCTGCTCCTGAACGGCCGGATTGTCGGACATGTCATGCCATTCCATTTTCTGGCTGGATCCCCCGAGCTCGTTAATAACTCCCACCAGCGTGGTCAGCACCTTGAACTCAAAGAGCTTGTCCAGCTTGATAAAGTGCATGGCAAAGTCATTCAGGGTAAGCTCCTGCCGGCTGGACTCATACCATTCCTTGATCAGGGTGAACAAATGCAGGTAGATCCGGTTCCGGGCCACAAAGGGAGTGATTTTGGGCATGGCAGGCCGCACTCCCGCTCTGATGCCGGTGATCTTGCGGAAGTTCGAGTATAAAAGATAAAGACGATCCTGCAGCTTGAGAATACGGTTCTCCTGCTTCTTCAGCTGATCAAAGCCGAATTCCCGCACGAGATCCGCATATCTGATATAACCGGGATAGGCCGAGCTGGTTCTGATGCCCTGCTGCTTGTTTTTGGTGATAAAGCTGAGCACATCGGACATCCGGGTCTGAATATGCTCGAAAAAGCCCAGGATGACCTTGTTCTCATAAAGATCGTACTTGGGCACCACCACCTCCTCGGCGGCATAGTCCGTGCGCACCGGAAAGCCATGCAGCACAAAATCCAGTTCCTCCGGCTGACAGTACGACAGCGCCCGGGGGTTTTCGCACAGCCAGTGGATGGCCTCCGGAGAATTGGGAATGCCATTGGGGGTAATGGTGATCTCCGGCCCCAGAATCCGGCGGAGATTTTTAATCAGGGGCTGCCACAGGCCGGCCAGTTCGTCCACAATGGCCTCGGACTGGTCGATAAGACCCAGAAGCGAGCTCCGGGAGTTCATGTTGGAATCCAGGCACATGCTGGAAATTTCATCATAGTTATTGTTGATGGTCTCCAGCATGGCCCGGATTTCGGCCGCGGAGTTTTTGGAGGCCAGAAACTCCGCCAGCACGGCAAACTGATGCTCGGTGTCATCATACATTACTGAAAACATGAGCTCATGACGACCGGCCAGATTGTAGAAGGGGCGGCCCCGGTGCTTGGCAGTGCT
>NZ_JBGVBR010000271.1:0-7354 GCF_045225735.1 Succinimonas sp.
CGCATGCGCTATATTGTGGCGAAAACCGCCGAAGCCGCATGACAAAAGCTGCATGACCGGCTCTGCGGGGGTTGCCGCCGAGAACCAAAAAAAGGATTTTTTTTCATGTCTAATGAAGCTGTGTTAAAGGTTCGCGAGTATATGAACCGCAACATCGTCGGCCAGCCTGAACTGGTAGACGGTCTGCTTACAGCGTTGCTCGCTGATGGTCACATTCTTGTTGAAGGCCCTCCGGGACTGGCTAAAACCCGCGCCATCAAGCTATTGGCCGAATGCATCGAGGGTCGTTTCCACCGTATTCAGTTTACCCCGGACCTCCTTCCTGCCGACCTTACCGGTACTGATATTTACCGCCCGCAGGACGGCACTTTCGTGTTCCAGCCCGGCCCGCTCTTCCACCACCTGCTCCTGGCTGACGAAATCAACCGTTCTCCGGCCAAGGTGCAGTCGGCGCTGCTGGAAGCCATGGCCGAAAGACAGATCACCATCGGCAAAATGACCTACCGGCTTCCGGATCTGTTCCTGGTAATGGCCACGCAGAACCCGCTGGAACAGGAAGGCACTTATCCTCTGCCGGAAGCTCAGCTCGACCGTTTCATGCTGAAGCTGGAGCTTAACTATCCGGATCAGGGCACCGAGCTTCAGATTCTCAGGCTTAATCACCTGGAATCCCGCAACGCCGCCCGGGAGGAACCGCCTTCGCTGACCCAGAACGAGCTGTTTGCCGCCAGAAGAGAGGTGCTTGAGGTTACGCTTCCCGATATTCTCGAGAGCTACATCATCAACCTGACCATGGCCACCCGCCGTCCGTACAGCTACGATTCCACCGATCTGGCCAGATGGATTGCGTGCGGCGTATCGCCCCGCGCCACCATGGCGCTGGCCAACTGCGCCCGGGTGAACGCCTGGCTGGACAGCCGCAGCTACGTGGCTCCGGAAGACATTCAGTACTGCGTGTATCCGGTGTTCCGGCATCGTATGTTCCTGAC
The DNA here is from genome assembly GCF_045225735.1 of Succinimonas sp. Lineage (NCBI taxonomy): Bacteria > Pseudomonadati > Pseudomonadota > Gammaproteobacteria > Aeromonadales > Succinivibrionaceae > Succinimonas > Succinimonas sp. The sequence continues at coordinate 990 of NZ_JBGVBR010000271.1, forward strand.
CATGGAAGCGGAAGCTGACCGTGTGGATGCCAACCGCGTCATCGAGCTCCTTACCAAGAAGGTAGTGGTAGCCTGAGCGGATAAGACCATGAGGAGCAGAGGCAACACTCTGCTTCTCTTTGTCTCAGCAGTATTTATTTCAGTGACAAACCGTTATGCACCAGAAGGATTAAACAATGCCAAACGGGATTGAGCTTAAATTTGAGGAACTGATGCTGGTTCCTCCGTTGTCACAGCTATTACCCAACATCATGGTTGCCAGTCAGCGCTATGGTCTTCTCAGAGCAAACAGCCGCGGCAGAGGAATGGAATTCTCAGAGGTTCGCTCCTACCAGCCCGGCGATGACATCAGAACCATCGACTGGCGAATCACCGCCCGCACCGGTAAGACCTTTACCAAGCTATTCAGAGAAGAGCGGGATCGCAACGTATACATTATTCTGGATCTGGATCCGGCCATGTATTTCGGATCCCAGGGCCAGCTCAAAGCGCGCTTCGCCGCCCTGATAGCGGCCTCCTGCGCCTGGCAGGCCTTTGACATGAAGGACAAGGTCGGCGGCATGATCATTCTCGGCGACACCCCGATCCGGCACAAGCCCGGGGGCATGCGCGGCGATATGCTGGCCTGGATCCGCAAGGTTTACGAGGCCTATCAAATCGGTCTCCGGCGCCAGAACTTCGACTACTCCATCAGCAACGGCCTGGAGATCTTCGTGAATCACGCCCGGCCCGGCAGCGTCTTTCACATCATCAGCGATTTCTACCGTCTGAACGACAATGCCTGGCTTTATCTCCGCAGACTGAACAAGTCTCATATCGTGAGAACCTATCAGATCTACGACAAGCTGGAAATGGAAATCGACGGCAAAGGCACCGTGGGCATCAACACCGGAAACAACCACGGCTACATCAGCTCTCTGAACCGGGACTTTGTAGAAAATTACCGCCGCATCGGCGTCCACCGCATCCACAACATTAACCGCATGCTTACCGAAGCTTCTCAGAAAAACATCTGCATCGATGTCTCCGACCCGCTCCTGGGCAAGAGGGAAGAGCAGCAGGATGAAAGCGGCAGTTCAGAAAACGAGGTGAAGTAAATGGAATTTGATTTTTCACTTCTGCGGGATATTCACGAGGGCGTCCCCCCCGAGGATTACAGCTTCTGGTGGCTGTGGATCGTCTTCGGAATTGCCGTGGCCGCGGTGATTTTTTATGTGCTTTACCGCCTGTTCCCGCTGTTTGTCGCCTACCTGCGCCTGCGCCGGATCGACATCAAGAGCGAGGCCTTTGTGCCTCTGGTGAACTACTGGCTGAAGGAAACCGCCCTTATCATGTATCCCCGGGAACGCATTGCCGGGCTCTGCGGCGAAAAGTGGCTGGAATTTTTGGATCGTCCGGATTCAGTGCCCCAGCAGAAGGATATCATTGCCAACGGGGCTTTGAACTCCTTCAAGAGCGGCAACAAGTACATGGAACAGCAGATCCGCGATTCTGAATTCGAAAAGGTGGCCACTCTCTATCAGGCCTCCAGAACCAGCGGCCGGGAGCAGTCTCAGGCGAACAACTCCAATGCCCGGGGCGGAAACGGCACCAGATTTGAGATGTTTACCACTGCCTGGAATCAGGTAATTTATGATTACCACAATATCGGCATCAACGAAAAAGAAAAGAAAATGCTTATTTCTCAGTGCAAAAAGTGGCTTTTTGCCAACCTAAGGAGAAGACTATGGAATCTCTGAACTTCCATTGGTTGGGGATGTTTCTGCTGGTCTTTCTTCCCCTGATCGTCAGATTTCTTCCCGGCAAAAGCAAGAAGCACGAATTTATTTACATCACCTCGCTGCCGCATTATCTGCCGCACGAGCCCAAGAACAAGGTCTATCAGCTGTTCGGGCTGGCCATGGCTGCCTGGGTATTTCTTATTATAGCGCTGATGCGGCCCTACTATCTGGACACCACGATTGTCATCAACCGCCCCCACCGCGACATTATGCTGGCGGTGGACATTTCCGATTCCATGGAAATTCAGGACATGTATGACAACAGCAACAAGCCGATTTCCCGCTTTGCCGTGGTGAAGAAGCAGCTCAAGGAATTCATTGAAAGCCGGGATGAAAAATTCAATGACCGCATGGGGGTGATTCTTTTTGCGGATCATGCCTACGTGCTTTCTCCCCTGACCTTTGACAAGAAATCGCTTCTGGAGCTGGTGGATGAAATTGACGCCAGCATGGCCGGTCAGCTCACCAACATCGGCGACGCCATCAACCTCGCCATCGAGCGCTTCGAGGAAGCCGGCACCAACCAGAAGATCCTGATCCTGCTTTCGGACGGCCGCAATACCGCCGAGGGCATTTCCCCGGTGGAAGCCGCTTCCATTGCCCGGGACAAGGACATGAAGATCTACACCATTGGCTTCGGCGGCGGCGTATTCACCGCAGATGACCGCGGTCTGGACAGCCGCGATCCCAGCGCCGAGCTTGACGAGGAAACTCTCAAAAAGGTGGCCGACATCACTCACGGAGCCTACTACCGGGCCCGGGACAGCCGTTCCCTCCACGGACGCTATCAGGAAATCAACTTCCTGGAGGCTACGGAGTCCGATGTCGAGTCCTTCCGCCCGGAAAAGGAGCTTTATTTTTACCCGCTTCTAATATCGCTCATTCTGGCTCTGGCAACCGCTATTCAGGTGAGGAGGATCAATGGTTGATTTTACTTTGCTGCGCCCCTGGATGCTGGGCGCCCTGCTCCTGCCGCTGATCTTCATCTATGTTGACTTCGCCAGGAATTACAAGCTGCAGAGCTTTATCAAGGAAGACATTATCAACTTCCTGATTCCCAAGAGACGCACCCATCTTAATGAAAACGATGCGGAATCCGAGGATGAGGTGGAGGAAACCCGTCCCGGCGTGCAGAAGATCACCGAAGAGGAAAGAAAGGATCTCATTGCCAAGCCCAAGCTCTGGAAAAAGTACGGCTGGCTCCTGATCCCCTATGTGGCTGCCGTCATTGCCATGGCCGGCCCCGCCGTGAAGCAGAAGAGCGATCTCTTCCAGACTGATGAAAACTGGGTCTGGCTGATCGACTCCTCTCCCTCCATGATGGCCGACGACCTCAAGCCCAGCCGGTTCCAGAGAGTGCGCTACAGCCTCATCGAGCTTCTGAATGCTTCCAAGCAGCATCGCCGGATCTCCATTATGGGCTTCACCAGCAATACCTATGTGGTAACTCCGCTGACTGACGACACCTCCACCCTGCTCTTCTCCCTGCAGGAAATGAGTCCGGAGATCATGCCCGTGCTGGGCTCCGATCCCCTGCAGGCTCTCGAGGAAGCCGAAAAGGTGCTGGATCGGGAAGCGGAATCCCAGAGAAAGCTGAGTCCGGAAACGGAAACTCCGGGCAACATCCTCCTGGTCACCGATGATATCAAGGACGAGAACGAGCTTATCGGCGTGTCCGAATTCATCAAGCGCTGCAAGTACCCGGTGTATATTTACGCCATCGGCACCAACAGCGGCAAGCCGGTGCGCTTCAAGGGCGAGCTCATGCATGACAGCAACGGCGAAACCGTAATGGCCAGATCCCACATCGAGCTTATTCAGGAGGTAGTGAAGAAGTCCGATGCCAAGGTCTACTACGAGTTCAACGACGAAGCCCCGCACCTGGAGCAGATGTACAGCTACGAGCATCCCAAGTATCAGCACACCACCAAGAGCAAGTACCAGAACAAGGATATCGGCTATCTGTTCCTGCTGATCTCCCTCCTGTCGATATTCGGCTTCGTGCGCAATTACTTCTTCGCCGCGCTGTTTGCGGTGATGCTGGGCACTGCCGCCATGTCCCTGCCGGCTCCGGCCATGGCCGATGTCACCGAGATGGATGATGACGAAGGCCTGAAGCACCCCAACGAGTACGGCTATCTCCTGTACAAGGATCGCCAGTACGACAAGGCGCTGAACTATCTGACGGATCACATGTGGCGGGGCAATACCTGGTACCGCCTGGGCCGCTATGACAAGGCGCTGCAGGAATACCAGAACCTGGGCAACAACGATGCCGAAGCCAAGTACAACATCGGCAACTGCTTTGCCCACATGAACACTCCGGGAGCGCTCAAGGATGCGATTCTGGCCTACGAACAGGCTCTGGAGCTCAATCCGGAGCATGCCGAAGCCAGCTACAACAAGTCCGTCATCCTGGAGCATCTCCGCAAGCTGGACGAAATCAATAAAGCCCGTCAGGTTAACGTGATTGATGAAAGCTCCGCTCAGTCCCTGAACACCGCCAGCGCTGATACCAGCACGGTAATGGTGGATCCGGGGGAGCGCATCAGTCTCCTTCAGAAACGGTTTATTCTTCAGCAGAAAAAGAAAAAAGCAAAAGGAAATCTGGAGCAGTTATGGTAGTCAGCAAGTTTTTTTCTGTCATGCTCCTTGCTGTTCTCGGCCTGGGAGGCCTGGGAGCGGCGGATGCGGCGTTTGCGGCCGGAAGCACTTCCGATGAGACGGGGCAGGCTGCTCCCGCCCCCGCAAAAAGCACCTTCAAGATCAGTACCGACAAGACTGTGCTGTTTCATGACGGCACCGGCTTCCGGCTGTTCATAAATCTCACTACCCCCCGGCCGGTGACCGGCGCGGATCTCGACTACACCGTGCTGAACAAGGACTTCTCCGTGGGCAGCGTGGGGTTTTCCAGTCCGGCTGATTACACCTACCAGTGGGTTATCCCCCTGGTGCCTAACCGAGCCGGCGTCATAAAGATCCCCGCCATGCCCGTAGGCGCCGCCGGAGATCTGGCCACGCCGAAGTTCGAGATCAAGGTCAAGCAGGCCGAGGGTCTCCGGGCCAAAAATTTCATCAAGGCCCAGCTCCGCGCCCAGAACCCCGTCAAGAACCAGCTGGCCATGTACCGCGTTGAGGTGGACAATCTCCCCCAGGTGAAGATCACCACCTACACTCCCCCGCAGGGAGAAGGCGTGCATTTTGAGCTCTTCGCCGAAAGAACCGTCAGCCGCGCCAGCGCCGGCAACCGGTTCTACAAGACCACCATCCGGGAATACAAGGCCATTTTCAGGCAGGAGGGCAAAATCACCATTAATCCTCCCAGCATCTCCGGCTATGTCATTACCGGCAACGGTCAGAGCCAGTTCACTCAGGGAGCCAAGCCCGTTACCGTTACCGTGGGCCCCAACCCGGAGAATCTCATTGTTTCCGACAATCTGAGCATCTCGGTGAAGTGGAATCCCGCCGAAGAAAATATCCACGTGGGCGACCCCATCACCAGAACCGTCACCTACATTGCCACCAACAACAGTCTGTCCCAGCTCCCCCGGGTGCCGGTGCCGGACTTCAACGAGAACGACTTCGACTACTACGAGGACGTTACCGTGGAAACCGAGCAGCTCATGCGGGACAAGAAGCTCAAGTCCACCCGGGTGGTAAAGCAGGTGTTTGTGCCTCTGAGAAACCATACCAAGTTCGTGGCCAATCAGAGCGTGGTGGAATGGAAGAACCCCAACGACGGCAAGGTGAACAGCATTGTGGTGCTGGGCGCCAACTATGAGATCAACGGCTTCAGCTTCAGCGACTACATTCCCCGGGATCCCAAGACCGCCTACAAGATCTTTGCGGGCATTATCGCCGGCGTCGTGCTGATCCTCTTCCTGGTCTACAGCGTCATCATGTACCGCAGGAGAAGCGGCATCTACGGCTGGCTCCATCTCCGGGCCGACTATATGGGCTACTGGAGAAACTTTGCCCGCTCCTGGAAAAAGGACGATCCCATTAAGTGCCGCGCCGCCATTCTGGAATGGGCGCAGAAGCGCTGGCCTGACAAGACCATTGTGGGTCTCACCGGGCTCCCCTTCTACAGCAAGGCCAAGACGGAGATCGACAATCTCTCCCGGGCCTGCTGGTCGAAGGATCCGGAGGCTGCCAAGTGGGACGGCAAAAAGCTTTACAGTCTTATTTCCAAGAATAAGAATTACAAAAAGCCCAAAGCCAAGCGCGGCATTAATCCTTACGGTCTCAACGGAGAAATCTACGAGACTGTGCAGCAGACCCTGAAATGATTTTCCATGAAGGAGACATAACTATAAGAAACTAACTATTCTTACTTCCTGTTGTTGGCATGGATCCCTGATTCATGCCTTTTTTTGTTTTCGGGGGGAATGCGGCTCCGGGAGGATTCTGATTCCGAACCGGGCATCGGTTCAGCCCCGGAGAGCGTCCGGTTCCGCCGGAAGGCACGGGGCGGCTCCGCCCCGCGGAGGGGCCTCATCTGAAATATCGGAAAGCCTCCCGAATTATTCGGGCATAAATGCAATTAATCTCACTGCTCCGGGAAACTATCCTGCGATTAATCGC
>NZ_JBGVBR010000272.1:0-8145 GCF_045225735.1 Succinimonas sp.
CTGCTGAAGATATGTCCGGTGTCTTATTCTTTCGCTTCTCTGATTCCCGTGCGCTTTGGTTAAGGTTTTTCAGCGGTAATGCCATAAGCCGAATCATGAAGACGGTTTTTGCCATTCGTAAACCATCTGCAAGGGGATCTTAGATGCCGATGAAACCTTAGTTACGGTGAAGCATTTGGGATTTCCGGTTCAGAAAAGTTTGGATATGGTCGCCTCTCCCTGGAAATCCGGGCCGCGGCCATGGATAGTTACGGTAAAAATAATCTTGTAGGACTGCATTTCCTCTCTTCCGTGAGAATAATACTTCTTTCTGAACTCCTTTTGTTTAATGGAGACTTCCGCTGATGTGCCGTTGGTAAATACAGCTGATGCCGAACAATTGCGTATACGGACTTCCTCATCCCGTTGCCCAAAGACCAGCGGACAATGATAATCTGAAACGTGGCTTAGTTCCAGATCCGTACGTCTGTTTTTTATGATGGCGCTCCGGACGGCTTTCTCAACTGTGCCTGCCATTCCGTCCACGGTAAAAAGATAAAGATCATGGTAGAAAAGGAAGCAAAACACGGGAATGAACACCATTAGTAACACGAATTTCCATTGGCTGACAGACATGGGGATTCTCCTGATGAAGATATGTCCGGGATCAGTTTTTCAGTCTCAGCTCCCTGTCCGCTTTTTGTATCCTCTTTCAGGATCTTCAGCGGAGCGCCATGAGCCGAGTCATGAAGACGGGTTTTGTCATTTGTAAACCATCTGCAGGGGCATCAGAGCTTCCGATGGAGTCAGAGCGGCAGGAAGCTGTTAGGGAGTTCAGAACAATAACCCGCACAGGCTCGTTATGGACGCTTCCGACTGAGATTCCGGGCCGAGATCAGGGAGAGTTACGGTAAACTCGATTTTGTAAACGTCCCGGTGCTTTTTGCCGCGCCGGGAGTGCATTTTTGCGTATTCCTTTTTCTGTATGGAGACCTTTGCCGATGTTCCGTTGGCAAATACCGCTGATGTTGCGCAGCTGTATGTCCGGATCTTATTATCCTGCTTCTTCCGGTTCAGGTCATCGCAGTAATATCCTGAAATCTGGCTGAATTCGAGATCTTCGCGTCCGCTGCTGGAGATGGCATCCTGGACGGCATCCTCAATTACGGCCATCTGTCCTTCACGGGAAAAGAGATAAATATCGTTATAGCCAATGCCGAAAAACACGGGAGCTAAAAAAACGCAGATTGCAAGCTCAAGTTTATTGACTTTCATGGAGTTCTCCTGATACAAGAACACGTCAGGCACGCGATTCTTTCAGATCTCTGATTCCGTCGCTTCGGGAGATCTCTTTCAGTATCCTCAGCGACAAAGCCACGATCCGGATCAAGAAGACAGGGGGGTACCATTCATAAAAAACGGCGCGGGCATCTGAGCCGCCGACGGAAGCTGAGCGGCGGGAACCCCGCGGGAACTCAGAGCCACGATCAAATAATCTTTGATATGGACGATCTCCCCTGGACGTCCGAACCGAGACCAGGGACAGTTGCGGTAAACTCAATTTTGTAAGGCGTTTTGCTCTTGTCGCCATGACGGTAGTATGCCTTGGTGTATTCCTTTTTCTGTATGGAGACTTCCGCCGCTGTTCCGTCAGCGAATACCGCTGATGCTGAACAGCTGTATGTCCGGACTTTTCTATCCAATTTCTTCTGGGTCAGGATATTGCAGTGATATCCTGAAATCCGGCTGAATTCGAGATCTGCGCGTCCGCTGCCGGAGATGGCGTCCCGGACAGCTTTCTCAGCAGTGCTTATTTCACCTTCGCGGGAAAATAGATAAAAGTCGTGATAGCCAATATAGACAATCACGGGAGCGAGCAATACGCAGGTTATGATCTTCTGTTTGCTGAATGCCATATGGTTTTTCCTGATGAAAATAATCGTTCGGGGCGCAGTTTCGGCAGAGCTCCGGCATCAGAAGAACCATTTCCGGGAGATCTGACTGGAGCCCTTAATGTTATTGTCGATGCCGCAAAAACTGACGGTTACATCCATTGCTTTATTGACTCTTTTCGGGGAAGAGTACCTTCTTTTTTTGACGCTCTTGTAATGCTTTGTTCTGGTAATGCAAATCGGAGTGCTTTTGCCATCTGAAAGGTGCGCCATGGCGGCGCAATCATAAGTATGGGTCTTGCTTTTAGGGTCTCGGGTGCGATCCAGACAGGAAAGTCCGGTAATATCGCTGACATCAAGATCGTTCCGGCCGCTTTGAGAAATGGCATCGGCCACGGCGTCCTTTACCGTGATGTCCAGCGCCTTGTCTGAAAACAGGTAGTGGTTGTAATAGTGGTAAATGCTCCCGGGAATGCTGACCATAACGAACATCAGCCCATAGGAGATAAGATTTCCTTTAATATCCATGATAAAACTCCGGCAGCGGGGCAAGAACAGGGAAATCCGGAATTCCAAAGCATTCCGCAGGATTTCGTGACAGTGATTTAAGGGAAAATCCCGGAACACCATCTCATATCATTTTACCATCTTACCGGGGGTTTTCGGGGGAAAGATTCTTTTCCTTATCAGTTTAAACAGAACCTGACTCTCTGCGGAGGATCTCAGGCGGAAAAAGCAAAACCGCAGCAGATCTCAGTTTTTTATGCCGGTTTCAGATATTTTTCTCATGTCAGCGTTTTTCCCGGTACACTTTTCAATATCAGCAGTCTGTTTTTCGCTGCAGGGCCGGATTCCTTCTGCCCGCCTCCCTGTTTCCCCGGCTTCCTCAAAAGCTGTTCCGGCTGTCCGGGCTTGTTAAAAGGTACTCTCTCATGCAATTTTTAAGCTTTAAGAAAATCATTCCGGCTCTTATGGGATCGGTGTTTTACCTGGCTGCTTCAGCTGTTCCGGCCGCAGATCTTACAACGGAGAACTCTCAGGATCAGATCTGCATCCCGGTTACCAATGCTCTGAATTTTGTGTTTACCTTTCTGCCGCAGTCTCAGGCTCCCAAGCTTAGCTGCAAGCTGATATCCGTGAAGAAGCTGAATGACGATGCGATAAAAAAATGGCAGGAGAAAGACCGCGAAATCATCAAAAAGTGCATTTTTGACACCATTTACCGGACGAATCTGTTCTCCAAGCTGGGCTATGACTTTGATCATGCGCTGATTGATGCCGCCGAGGCTGCCCAGAAGGCCAAAGCCGTATCCCGGGAGGATACCGCCAGATTCAATAAAGAAAGCATTCCGAAGGTGGCGGACATCGAGGCAGAATTGAACGACATTCAGGACGCTTATGAAACCATGGTAGGATTCACCGTAAACGGCAATGAGGCTCCCGTTACCAAAGGCTGCACCTTCAGAACCGGCAAGACAATTTATACCTGCGCCGAAGGTGAGGTTCACTGCGATCCCTGACAGAGAGGATTTCCCGGGACACTCATGAGCAGACCCCGGGATTTTCCCGGAGCTTAAGCAGGGCTCCGGTTTTTGACTCCCCCTCTCCGTCCGTCTTTCGCTGCCCTCCTTTCTCTGCCCCTTTACCTCTCTTATCCGCCCTCTTGCCAAAGATCGGGCATGTCCTTTGGAAGAATACTCCGGGATCTTCTTTCATTCATCCATTCATCGGCTTTTCCGGAAAACGCCCTTTTTCCTTAAAAATCATTCCCCCAGATTCCGGTGCCATGCCGCAATTTTTCAGAGCCGGTGTTTCGGATTGTCCCTGCGTTCCGGTATACTTTCACTGTGCTGAAAACGATTGCATAATGGTTTGAACCATATGCGGCAAACTATAAGATGAGGACACTATGGAAGCTGATAAGAATTTTTTTGATGCCGTCATTGTGGGCGGCGGCCCTGCCGGACTTTCCGCGGCCATTTACGCCGCTCGGGCTAAATACCGGGTGCTGGTGGTGGAAAAGGCCGAGATCGGCGGGCAGATCACCATTACCTCCGAGGTGGTGAACTACCCCGGAGTGGAGCAGGCCTCGGGCCGTTCCCTTACCGCCGTGATGAGAAAACAGGCTTTGAATTTCGGGGCGGAGTTCCTGTCAGCCGAGGTTACGGGCTTTACCTGCGACGGCGACATTAAGACCGTGCGCACCTCCCGGGGCGAGTTTCGGACTCTGGGCATCATCATAGCAACCGGGGCCAATCCCCGCCGTATCGGCTTTGCCGGTGAGCAGGAGTTTCAGGGCCGGGGCGTAGCCTACTGCGCCACCTGCGACGGCGAGTTCTTCACCGGAAAGGAGGTGCTGGTAATCGGAGGCGGCTTTGCTGCGGTGGAGGAAAGCATCTTCCTCACCAAATATGCCAGTCACGTGACCATTGCCGTCAGGAAGAACGAGTTTTCCTGCGCGAAGACCGTCTCGGATCAGCTTAATGACTGCGACAAGATCACGGTGCTTTTTAATACCGAGGTTACGGAGGTTTCCGGCGACGGACTTCTGGACCGGGCTGTGCTCCGGGATGCCAAAACCGGCGAAACCCGGGAATTCCGGGCTCAGGACGGCGGCAACTTCGGCGTCTTTGTCTTTGCCGGCTATGTGCCCAATACCGCCTGGCTGCCGCCGGAGATCGCCCGGGACGAAGCCGGCTACGTGATCACGGATGCGAATCATAAAACCTCCGTGGACGGGGTATATGCCGCGGGAGATCTCTGCGTGAAGAATCTCCGGCAGGTGGTTACCGCCGTGGCCGACGGCGCCATTGCCGCCACCTCGCTCGAAAAGGTAGCCGAGGAGCTCCATCGCAAGTACGACCTTCCGGATCTCACCGTCTTTAATGAAAACGCTCCTGCTCCCAAGGATCACGGCAGCGCGGCTCCTAAGCCGGAAGCTCCTGCTCACGAGGAGGAAGAAGCCGCTGCAGCTCCGGGAGAGCTTTTGACGCCGCAGATCAAGGCCCAGCTTGCCGGGGTGTTCGGAAAGCTCACCGCTCCGGTTACGGTACGGCTCTTCAGAAATGACAGCGCTCTTTCCCAGTCCATGGAGGCCTTCCTGGAGGAGCTTAAGGGTGTTTCCGAGAATGTGAAGACTGAGATCGCTGCCGGCGCTCCCCCGGAAGGACTTATGCTGCCCTCCTTCGAGATCGCGGGGGAACACAGCCCGGCTTCCAATATTCACTTCCACGGCGTTCCGGGCGGGCACGAGCTTAATTCCTTTGTGATAGCCATTTACAATGCCGGGAGCTCCGGACAGGCTGTTGACGAGGATACCCGGGCCGCTGTCATGGCGGTGGATCATCCGGTAAATATCCGGGTATTTGTCTCCCTGTCCTGCACCATGTGTCCGGAAACCGTGATGTCAGCGCAGCGGGCGGCCACCCTTAACAGCAATATCACTGCGGAAATGTTCGACCTCGCCCACTTCCCGGATCTCCGGGCGAAGTACAGCGTTATGAGTGTGCCCTGCACCATTATTACCGGAAAGGACGGCGAGCTTAAGCCGGTGTTCGGGAAAAAGAACCTTGCGGAAATCGCCGCCATCCTGAAGACTGCCTGAGTCTGACAGCAGCCCTTCTGAGAACCTGAAGAAACCCGCCGGCCCTGATCTGGCGGGTTTTGTTTTAGCTATTTCCCTGTCCGGGATAAACTGCTGTCTGAGATTATCCCGGGATCCCCTTTCCGTCTCTTCCCGGCATCTTCCGCCCTGCTTTTCCTGTTCTGCCCCGAGTCCCGGTATTCTGCCTGCCGCCGCTTCTTCCGCTCCCGGTCTCTCCTGTCTGGCGGCAGGAGCGCTTATTTCCGGGCGGCAATGTCTCCGGGGCAACAACCGAAACAGCGGTAATCATTGATTTTTTGGGGATTTGATAGTAAAACAGGGAACGTTTTCCGGCGGCCGGGCTATGGAAAGGCCAGCGTCGTCGTAACAGCGCTCTCGCGAAGCTTTTGAAAACACCTTTACTTTGCAGCGAGACGATTGAACTTTAACGAGGATAATCATGAAATTTAACAAACTCACCGGAGCCCTGGCGGCCGCCGGACTTCTGATGGCATCATCTTATGCGTTCGCAGCCAGCGCCCCGGCCGCTCCCAGCGGCAAGCTGAGCGGCACCAGCGTGGTCATTAAAAACGGCTATAACGATGATGTGGCCAAGGCTGTTTCCGGCGCCGGCAAGATCCCGGCTGACAAGCTTTCTCTGGATCTCAAGGATATCAGCGATGCCGATCTTGAAAAGATTGCGAAGGCTTTTCCGGCAGTAAACAAGCTCTCAGTGGACAGCAAAACCCTTACCAGCATTGCTCCCCTGAAAAATGTCATGGTAACCAGCAATGTTAAGATCGATGCCGAAAATGTTAAGGATCTTTCGCTCCTCAGCAAATATACCGGCGCCAAGCAGGTTAACGTAAAGTCCAAGGCCATGGACAACATTAAGTGGCTGGCTCCTCTAACCAATCTTACCTATGCCACCATTACCGGTTCCATGAACGTGAAGTCCATTGAGGGCATTCCGGCAGCTCCGAAGCTGGCCACCCTCCACCTGAACTCCATGGACATTAACGATCTGTCTCCCCTGAAGGTTCTCCCGGCCCTGACCACTCTTGACCTTACCGGATCCAAGATCGCCGACCTCTCCCCGCTGGCGGATCTGCCGAAACTGAACGATCTCAGCCTGTACGGCGCCACCGTGGCTGATTTCACCCCGCTTGCCAAGGTTCCGGCCCTGAAGAAGCTCAAGGTGTACGCTTCCAAGGGGGCCAATTATGACACCCTGGGCGCGCTGACTCAGGTGCAGGAAATCACCACCGGCCTGACTGCCATTACCAGCCTGGACTGGGTTAAGAACGCCGCCAAACTGAAGAAGCTGACCGTTTTTGCCGAGGAGATCAAGGATTACTCTCCGGTTAAGGGATCTTCCGTTGAGGAGTTTATGATCTGGAGCATGCGCGCTCCGGTGGATTTCACCCAGCTTAAGGATGCCACCAATCTCAAGACGCTGCTCATTCACAGCTGCGTTAAGAATCAGCCGGTAACCCATACCGAGCTTATCGGCACCATGACCGAGCTTGAAAAGCTGGAGTTCAACTTCTGGAAGAGCTGCGACTTTGAAGCAAACGGGTCATTTGCCACGGGGCTTAAGAAGCTTACCGAGCTTACTCTGGAAGGTCTTCTTAACATGACCAACATGGATAAGCTCAAGGAGCTCTCCGCCCTTAAGAAGCTCCGCATCAAGGAGGTTAATCCCGGCAAGGCGCTGGATCTCTCCTTCCTCTCCGGCATGAAGGAGCTGACCTCTCTGGAACTTACCTCGGTTACGGTCAGCAACTTCGATGCCATCGCTGCCTGTCAGAAGCTCCAGTACGCTGACATTTCCAAGGCTGAAGGCATTACCTCCATCGAGGCTCTCAAGAGCATTCCGGGACTTAAGAATCTCAGCGTGAAGAAGGGAGCCTTCACCGATGCCCAGCTTAAGGGCTTTGCCAGCGCCGGTGTCAAGATCACCCAGAAGTAATCGCTTTTTCGGGTGAAATTCCGGCAGCAATTTCGTAATCGGAACGAGCCGGAACTCCGCAATATCACTGAAAATAAGGCATTGTGAAAACAGTGCCTTTTTCATTTTCTGAAGGAGAGGCGTCAGGCAGTTTCCGCTGTCTCGGCAGGATGATTCCCCCGGGCCCGGCGTCTTATGAAGAGAAGCCCTCCTATAAGAGCCGCGAGAGAGACCAGAAGGCTTAAGGAAAGACTTCTGGTGAATCCCGCTGTCACATACCCTAAAAGGCTCGCTCCGGCAATAAACATGCAGTAGGGAAGCTGAGTGCTTACATGGCTCACATGGTCGCAGCCGGCGCCGGCGGAGGAAAGAATGGTGGTATCCGAAATGGGAGAACAATGATCCCCGAACACCGATCCCGCCAGAGTTGCCGCCAGCATGATGTACAGATCCGCGGGATTCCCCGGAAAAACCGCCTCGAAGATGCTGATGATGATGGGAATCAGGATGCCGAAGGCGCCCCAGGCGGTACCGATGGAAAACGACAGAAAACCTGCCAGCATAAATGCAAGCGCCGGCAAAAGCGATACTGCTAATCCGTTATCAGCCGAAACCAGAGAGGCGATAAACTTCGGGGCCTCCAGAAACTCCCGGGTTATTCCGGAAAGAGTCCAGGCCAGCATCAGGATAATGATAGCCGGCAGCATGTTTTGCGCCCCCTTGACAGCATTCATCATGAA
>NZ_JBGVBR010000273.1:0-11081 GCF_045225735.1 Succinimonas sp.
ACCTTCTCAATGTCAATGGAGGCCAAATCCTTCTCCAGATTCACTTCAGGCTTAACCTCGATTTCAAGAGTGTAAACAAGGTCGTGATCCGTGCCGTTAAAAGTAATATTGCCAACTACCGGCACACTGTCAAACTCGACATTGCTGATCTTGCTCTCGCGAATTGCATCAAGAACTGAATTATTAATAACCGTGGAGAGAGTTCTCTCATTGATTTCGGCGCTGTATTCGCGTTCAACAATGTTTGCGGGAACGTGACCGGGACGGAATCCGGGGAACTTGCGATTCTTGGAAATCATCACAAATTCCTTGCGACGCGCCTTTTTGTAATCCGCAGACGGAATGATAACCTTCAACTGACGGTTTAAACCCTCGGAAGCTTCAATAGAAACTTGCATTCTAATACCTCAACAAACGGAAACGCAGCAAACACGCCTGATCCTCAGGCATGACGGAGAAACTGCTGATATCTCCCTGCGCATCTGCCTTTTCCAGACTCCGAAGACATGACAATGCTGACTTAAAACCTGTCGTTACCGGAGACTGGGACCAAATCTATACACCCAAAATCACTTGGGCAGCCTGAAAACTGACGCATTATATAACCGCCGGGGTAACATGTAAACAGTCTCGGAAAATATTGCCGTCCGTTTTGATCCGGGCCGGATCTCAGAATCTGACGAAGGATCCGTCCCGACGTCAGGAAATGAACGGATCTCCTGCCGGGATCATAAGTCCTGCGGCAAACCGAAGCCGGAACGGGCGCGGATTACTTAAGCCCCCACTTTTTGTAAGTCTCCTGACTGATATTTTTGAGATAATCGATGACAACAACGCAATCCGGGCGAACATTCCTGAGCACCGTGATCATGTCGCTCCGGGGAATGGCCACGCATCCTCCGGTATAAGGCCGCTGATCCCCGAGACAATGCAGAAAAATGGCCGAACCCAGCCCCGGAGCGCCCTTCTCGTTGTAGCTGATATTGAGAGCGTACTGATACGGGTAGTAGTAATCAATCAGGTGCTCGCTGGCATCCCGGTCGAGATCGGGGTAATCCTTGATGCTGACCATTTGGTTGTACCGGCGATCCTTTCTGACATCCCCCGACCAGTAGTCATTTTTATCAACCTTCCGGTAGGGAAAGGCGGTCACTCCCGGATTATCGGCAATGCCGAAGGCATAATTGAAGTGAAACACTCCCACCGGAGTTTTGCCGTCCCCCTCCCGATTTTTGCCGAGACCGTATTTCCCGATAAATCCCGGGGTGCTCACAATCTGCCGCCAGCTGCCATCTGAGGTCTTCTCGTGCATGGACACATAAGCGGTGGTCTGCCCCACGCCGGCAACAACAAAAAGCTGCGAGGCGTGGTGCTTTTCTCCTAATTCTGCCACCCAGACCGGAGATGAGGCATAACGCGGCTCCTCATTCTGAAGAGCGGCATTGGTCTCCGGGGGTGCCGCTCCGCTTGCGGCATAAACAGCGAAGAAAGCCGCCGCCAGAAGCTTTCCGAAGAGAGAGACCGTCTTTGTCTTTGCCTTTGTCTTTAATGCCGCATCCGCCCCCGGAGAGGTCTTAAGCCTTTTAGTAACTAAAGTTCGCATCATGTGTTTTCACCGTTCAATAAAATCAAGAAAAAGAAAAGGCATTCCCGGAACCTCAGGAATTCAGCTTAAGGAGGAGCTCGCAGGCTCTTTTCAGGAGCTCCAGCTTTTCCCGATCGACCTCCGAACAGCTGCCGTCGGCGTCAGGATGGTATTTTCTGACGCGCTCATGGTAATGCCGCCGGATTCTCCGGGGAGACAGATCCGGAAAGGATCCGTCGTCTCCCACCGGAAAGCCCAGAATGCGGCAGGCGGCCCGGATCTCCGCCGGCTTGCTGGTGCCGCCCCGGAAGATGTATTTTCTGAGACCGGGATGGATGGCATAGTCGTACATGCTGTCCCGGGTGGCGGAACCGATCTGGGCCTCGGTGGCGGAATCCGTGAAGGAATTCTTCTGAATCAGGATGCTGCGGAGCTCCAGAGCCTTGGCATGACCGCTGAAGCAGGCTTCGTCCAGAAAGTACACTGCCCTTCTCCGATACTCGGGGAGCTTCTTCTCCTGAGCAAAATACCATCTGGCCAGATAGTAGCAGGCCATTCCGGATCCGCCGTAGGCCCCCTCCTCGTACCAGTACTGAGCCAGAAAATCATTCCGGGGGACGCCCTTGCCGAATTCATAGAAGGTGCCTAATTCCGCGGCGCATTCCCGGTTTCCCAGCTTGGCTCCCTCATAAAAATGCTGAAAGGCTCTGCTGTAATCCGAATTTACGCCGACGCCGCTCTGAAACTTCCGCCCCAGATCATAGTGATGCTCCCCCTGTTTTCTCAGGAGGCGGGCTTTTTCGGAATCCTCCTGCTCAATGCCATCCTGGCCGGCATTCTTCCCGGATCTTCTCCGGAAGGCAAGATAGCATTCCCGGGAAAGCAGCCAGAGAGAAACCACGGCGGTGGCCACTCCGGCGGCCTCCAGCGCCTCGGAGCTCTGAAAAATCCCCGCGCCCCCCACAGCTCCGAGAGTCATGTAGGCGCCGATTTTGGTTTTCAGCGTAATCAGTCGCGAAGAAATGCCGTCAGTTTTCAAGGAAAGCCTTCATGAATTAACAGATCAGAAAACGCATCCGGGGAACAATGCTCCTGCAATAACAGGCAGGGACTTCCTGAACATGCCGGGAAACGCCGTATGCCGGGAGAGAAAGCTTATGGAGCGGGTTCCCTTCCTGAATATCATCACTGATTATACAGAATTGCCGCAGGCTTTTTAGCGTTTCACATCACACATGACGCCACCTGAAAATTCCCTCCCCCGTAAAAAATCACTGAGTTTCAGATCCGCCGGCTGGCCGCGTCAAAAAAACAGGATCCGTCAGGACAGCGATCTTAAGCCCCGAATCGGAGCAGGCGGAGCATGTTATAAACTATTTTTATAGATAGCTGTAAATATATTTAAATTGTCTATACAGAGAGTTAACACTAACATAACCACGGTTTAAGAAACGGCGGTCGGAAATTGCGCTCAGCATCGCGCACACGGAATCAGTCAGGAGTAATGTCCTGTCATCTGATAACGGAGCAGGAATCCCCCGCCATAGCATTATCCAAGGAGAACATATGACACTCGCTAATTCCGCCGTTCAGGCAGGCATTCTCGGCTACCCCCGCATCGGAGCAAACCGGGAACTCAAATTTATCTCTGAAGCCTATTTTCGGAATGAGCTTTCTCTGGATGAATTCAGCCAGAAGGCTGCCGCCATCAGAAAAAACAATCTGGCATTTCTCAAAGATGCAGATCTGAACGTCATCCCCGCTTTGGACTTCTCGTTATATGACAGCATTCTGGATCTCATTCTGGCGCTGGACTTTATCCCGGAACGCTTCCGGGAGCTTAATCTGGAAGGTCTGGAGCTCTATTTCGCCATGGCCCGGGGCTATCAGAAGGACGGCCGGAATGCCGTGGCGCTGTCCCTGAAGAAATGGTTCGGCACCAATTATCACTATCTGGTGCCGGAATTTGACGACGGGGTTACCCCCGAAGTTAACGCCGGTTTTCTGACTGAGGCCCTTAAGGAGGCTTCCGAGTGCGGCATCGCTGTCCGTCCCGTGCTGCCCGGCCCCTTCACCTTTGCCAAGCTTACCCGCATCACCGGAACCCGGGATGCCGCAGAACTTGAGGAAAGCGTAACCGCCGTCTACCGGGAGCTTCTCCTCACCCTGAACAGGGAAGCCGGCATTACCGAATTTACCGCGCTAGAGCCCTCTCTTTCCATGGATCTCAGCGCTGCCGATATCGCCATGTTCCGCCGCATGCACGAAAGACTTCTCAGGGATCTGCCCCTTAAGGTTTATCTGGGCACCAGCTACGGCGACATCAGAGACGTTATGAAGGATATTCCCGATATGGGCTATGCCGGACTCTGGCTGGATCTTTCCGGTAACAACCGGAATCGGGATCTCCTCCGGGAAGTCTCCTTTAAACCGGGCTTTGAACTGGGTCTCGGGGTGGTCAGCGGCCAGAATATCTGGAAAAATAACTATGATGAGTCCCTGGAAATCGTGAGAGAAATCCAGAAGGATCATCCGGAGACCTGCATTGTGATTACCGCCTCCGCCTCCCTCCTGCATGTGCCGGTATCCCTCCAAAATGAAAAGACCCTGTCTCCGGAAAAGCTGAAGCACCTGGCCTTCGCCGCGGAAAAGACCGCCGAGCTCCGGGAGCTCCGGGACATTCTTAACGGCAGCGCCGCTCCCGAAATTTCGGAAAGAAACCGGGATCTCTTCCGCGCTCCCAGATTTGCCGCCGATGCGGAGCTTCAGAGCCGGGTAACCGGTCTCAAGGAAAGCGATTTTGCAAGAAAGCCCGCCCGGAAGGAGCGTCTCGCCCTGCAGGATCAGGTATTCAAATTCCCGCCGCTCCCCGCCACCACTATCGGCTCCTTCCCGCAGACCGCCGAGGTGCGGGCTCTCCGGAAAAAGTTCCGTCTGGGAGAAATAACCCGGGAATCCTATGATGCCGAAATCAGAAAGCTCATTGCCGCCTGCATCCGGGAACAGGAAAACACCGGTCTTGACGTTCTCGTGCACGGGGAATTCGAGCGCAACGACATGGTGGAATTTTTCGGGCGGAAGCTTGAGGGCTACATCTTCACCGATAACGGCTGGGTGCAGTCCTACGGCACCCGCTGCGTGAAGCCTCCTGTTATCTGGGGCTCCATCCGGAGAACCGCTCCTCTTACCACGGATATCAGCAGCTATGCCGCCAGCCTTTCGGAAAAGCCGGTGAAGGGCATGCTCACCGGGCCCATTACCATTCTGAACTGGTCATTCCCGGCAGCGGACATCCCTGCCGCATCCTCCGTCATGGAGCTTGCTCTGGCCATTCGGGATGAGGTGCTGGATCTGGAAAAGGCCGGCATCCGCATTATTCAGATCGACGAAGCCGCCCTGAGAGAAAAGCTTCCCCTACGCCGTGAAGATCAGGAAGCCTATCTCACCCTGGCCGTGAACGCCTTCAGACTGACCTCCTCGGGAGTGAAGCCGGAAACTCAGATTCACACCCATATGTGCTACAGCGAATTCGGGGAAATCCTGAAGAGCATTGACGCCATGGATGCCGACGTGATTTCCTTTGAGGCTTCCCGGTCAAATCTGACGCTGCTCCGGGAGCTCCGGGACGCCGGATTTGAAACCAGAGTGGGCCCGGGAGTTTATGACATTCACTCCCCCCGCATTCCCTCCGTGGCTGAATTCAAGAGCACCATCAAAAGGATCCTGGAGATTCTGCCCCGGGAGCAGGTCTGGATTAATCCGGACTGCGGCCTTAAAACCCGCGGCAATGCCGAAGTCTGGCCCTGCCTGAACAACATGATGGCAGCCGTGAGGGAAATAAGAGCGGAGCTTGAGGAAAAGAACGCTTAAGCTGACAGCCCGGGCGGAGATGAGCTCCCGCTGTAAGATGTTAATCTGACGGCAGCAGAAAACCGTCGCATGACAGAGAAGCCCCGGACACGACACTGTCCGGGGCTTTTTTGCGTCAGAGCTGAAGATCCCGGCCGGATACCTCCGCGAAAGATGACCGGAAAATTTCTCCTGCGGCTTCCTCGGGACTCAGAAGCAAAACCCCGGGCTGTGCCCGTAACCGGGCCTTCTGGGCATTTCCGGGGGCCGGCGTCACCGCAAGAACGCTCTCAGCGGGAATGCCGGCCTTAAGAAGAGCCCGGATTCTTATTATGAAATCCTCCGGAGCTTCGTCCGGATCCCCGGCGATGATAAACCTCCAGGAAGCGCCGGTTTCCACTGCCAGATCCGCCTCGGCCTCGTCTCCCGCGGCATTTCGGAATACCGGACGTCTCAGGATCACCGGCATTTCGCTTTCATCCCGGCCGGAAAACTTCTTCAGAATCCGCCTCGCAACATATGCCGGCCAGAGATAAACGCTGACGAATTCGCCGTAACGGGAGCTTTTAACTTCCCGGAGCTCCAGAACTCTTTTCTTTTTGCTGTATTCATAGCCGGAAATAAACCCGAGATCCTGCAGCCAGACCGCAAACTGATAATTCAGGGAATGGCGATCCGGAATCTCTCCCGTGGGGATCTCCAGATCCCCGCCGTTAAGAGCCGTTCTCAGGAGGCAGTCAAAGTGATCCAGCCGAGAACGCCGCTCCCATAAAAAGGCGGCAAAATCATTGACAGCATCATCCAGCTCTTCGGGAATGGTGTTACGGTCGGCAGTCTCAATTCCGGCATGGGCCAGACGCTCCCGGAGTCTCTGAAAGCCGGGATTGTTCTCATAGGCCTGAGTTTCCGGGATCTCGCGTTCCGGCTCGGGAGCGCCCTTTCTGAGGCATGCGGCGGAATTCCCCTCCATGTCTCCGGAGGCAATATCGGAAAGCACGGAGTCCCGGAGCGTCCTTTTAAAGGAGGGAATATCCGCCACTCTGATGCCGGATTCCCGGGACAGCGGCTCCATGCATTCCGGTTCAATGTCAGAGGAAAGGAGAAAGACATTGCGACCCAGAATCGGGTAGCGATCCTTAAGCTCCCGGTAACGCATAAGATCCTCCTGCCAGCTCTCCCGGGATCCGGTTTTGCATTCGATCCAGAAGGGAATGCCGTTCAGCAGGAAGAAGACATCCATTTCAAAGTCCTCTTCGTCACCGGAACGCACCGCAAGATTTCCGGCCAAATGAAGACTGATGTCCGGAGAGTCCTCAAAAAGCTCCTTAACGGTTTCCTGAACAAGTATTACGGCCAGCATTTCCAGCCAGCCGCCAGTCAGGAAATAACGCGCCGGAGGATCCTCACTGAGCCGGATTTCCGGAAAGCCCCGGGAGCCGGCGGTTTTGGAGGCAAGGCCCAGATCCTGAAGCTCCTGCCAGAACCGCTCCCCGGCCGGGCTCGTGAAGAATCCGGGCTCCGTCCGCCAGCGGAAGCTGTATCTGTCCGCGCTGTAGTGGCGGCGGATTTCCCGCAATGCCGGGGCAAGATCGCCGTAATGCTTCCCGATAAACCCCGCAAACTCCCGCATCCCCGTGCCGTTTGCCGGGGAAACGGTTTTTCTGAGGCCGGCGGAAACAATATAAAGATCATGACTGTTCAGGAATGTTCTCAGGGGTTCCGTCTCGGGAGGGAGCGCAACTCCGGCCAGTTCCTCCCGGACTCCGGGCGTCATGAAAAACGGAGACTGGGATCCCGCCCTGAAAGAGGATCTCCGGGAGTCCTTTCTGCCGTTTCCCTGCGCCAGTGCCACCAAAACCTCAAGATTCCGGTTAATGCCCTGAAGCTCGGAACGAATGTCCGCAAGAATCCCCGGGATATCCTGAAAGCCCCGGGCGGCGCTGCTTTCTCCGTCCGGCGTCTGGTCATCACTGTCGTTCTGGGCTTTGGTAATGCTGTCCAGAAGCCGGTTTAAAAACTCATTGTTCGGAACAACCATCGGAAAAAAACTCCTGGAATACAAAAAAATGGCGGCATCCATAATCCGCCGGAAGGAGCAGGAATAACGCCGGAGTCTCTCCGGAAAAACCAATCCTGACCGGACATCTGTCCTATTAATTAGGAATACTCCCGGACGGGAACGGCAAAACGCTTAAAACCTGCCGGAGCATCTCTAACACCGGAAGCAGATTCCTGAACAAAAATTGCCAAAACATTTTACGAAATTTTTGAATTAATCACATTTTCAAGGTAAAATGCGCGGGAAGTTTGCCGGTAATGACGGCCTTTCAGATGATTGAGCTATTTTCTAAGGAATTTGTATGAAGAAAACTAAGATGGTATGTACTATCGGACCCAAATCCGAGCCTCGCGAAGTCCTTCAGGATCTTCTTGATTCTGGCATGAACGTTATGCGCCTCAACTTCTCTCACGGCGATCACGAAGAGCAGGGCGCCCGCATTAAAACCATCAATGCGATTATGAAGGATACCGGCAAAATCTACGCCATCATTCTTGATACCAAAGGTCCTGAAATCCGCACCGGCGAAGTTCCCAACGACGGCGAGGTAGAACTGGTAAAGGGACAGAAGTTTACCATTCACACTGACATGACCAAGCCTACCACCAATGAGAGCTGCGCTGTTTCCTATCCCGGTCTCGTGCACGACATCGAAGTGGGCAAGATCATTCTGGTAGATGACGGTCTTATCGGCCTCAAGGTTCTTTCCAAGAACGCCGACGAAACTGCAGCCGAATGCGAAGTCCTTAACAATGCCAAGCTCGGCAACAAGAAGGGTGTTAACCTTCCGGGCGTAATCACCAACCTGCCGGCACTTTCCCCGAAGGATCAGGGCGACCTGGAATTCGGCGCGCAGATGGGCGTTGACTTTATTGCCGTATCCTTCGTGCGCAAGAAGAAGGACGTCGATGACGTACGTACCTTCCTTGATACCCACGGCGGCCAGGACATCAAGATCATCTCCAAGATCGAAAACCAGGAAGGCCTTGATAACTTTGAAGACATTCTTTCCGCTTCCGACGGCATCATGGTAGCCCGCGGCGACATGGGCGTGGAAATTCCGCCTCAGGAAGTTATTTTTGCTCAGAAGCGCATCATCCGCCGCTGCAATGAAGTAGGCAAGATCGTGGTAACCGCTACCCAGATGCTGGATTCCATGCAGAAGAACCCGCGTCCGACCCGCGCCGAAGCCGGCGACGTGGCTAACGCCATTCTGGACGGCACCGATGCTGTAATGCTTTCCGGCGAATCCGCCAAGGGCAAATATCCGCACGAAGCCGTATGTACCATGGCTTCCATCTGCGAACGCACCGATCCGGTGGTAACTCCGCGTTATCTGGATGACCACAACACCAACGAGATCACCGAGGCCGTATGTCAGGGCGCTGTGGAAATGGCCTGCAACCTGAAGTCTCCGCTCATTGTGGTATCCACCGTTCAGGGCCGCACTGCCCGCGCCATCCGCAAGTACTTCCCTACCAGCAACATTCTGGCCATTACTCCCAACATGAAGACTGCCCGGCAGCTCTGCATCGTGCGCGGCGTAACCCCGGTAGTTCATGAGAAGGTGAAGTCTCTTGACGAGCTAATTACCGTAGCCCGCGCCGAGTCCATTAACAGCGGCCTGGCCAAGAAGGGCGATGCCATTGTGGTAGTGTGCGGCGCTCAGGTTGCTTCCGGCACCACCAACACCTCTTCTGTTCAGGTGCTTTAATCTGATTATCTCCGGAAACACCGGGACATAAACTTGAAAAAGGGCCTTTCGGCCCTTTTTTTATTTCTGGCTTCGCACTCTCTCCCGCCGCCCTTTAAATACGTGAAGAAAAGCGCAGTTTTTTTTTTTTTGCATCCCGGTCAAAATTTCACCAGACTGCTATTTGGCGCTGTTGCATATGAACGAATGCCATAACAGGGAACAGCATTTAAAACAATAGCGATCCACATTTTGTTTTTCGGAAACCCAAGGAAACCAGCATGATCAAAACATACGAAGAACTGGAAAAAGTTCTCAGCGAAATTACCATTGTAAGCTCAGAGCCTGATGCAGTTGAGTTCAGCTTTGAGGCCGATGCGGATAACGGCCATACCGAACAGGAAATCCTTGAAATGGAACAGATTATGGGACTCCCTCTTTTCAAGGATTACCGGGAGTTTGTGAAGCATTATCGTTCATTTGAAATCGTGGGAGATATCTACGTGGACTGCGATCTCAATGATACCGCGGAGGTAACCGTTATTCATCGGAATAACAGCAAGGAACTCGGGCTGGATTTTCCGGAGGACTGCTACTGCATCGGGAATTTCGAGCCCGACCTTCCCATCTTTATTCAAAGCAGCGTTACCGGCGCAGTATATTCGTGTCAGGTGCGCAGAAAAGGCTCTCTGAAAAAAATCGCTGATAATTTCTGGGAATTTATGAATGCCGAAGTCAAACACTGGCAGAAATATGCCGCGGAATACGACACGTTTTAAGGCGGAGCGTAATCCCCTTCCCCTCTGCCTGTTACAGCTTTCCGGCCGATTTTCTTATGCCGGCTCTTTTTCCGGCCCTTCTGCGGCCATCTGAAAAAGCCGGTACACCACCTGCCCCGCCCGGCCTTCCCGGTACGGTCTTAAAAAACCGGGAAGAGTTATGGCAGCCTCGGACTCCTGCTCCACGTAGACAAAGCCGTCGGGGCGGACGATGCCGGGCAGGAGAGCCAGAGCCTCCTCCAGCATGCCCTTCCGGAAGGGAGGATCCAGAAACACGATATCAAAGGGTTCCCCGTGATAGCTTCTGACCCAGGAGAGCGCGTCCCCTTCGATAACCTCCAGGCCGCCAGCGCTGTCCCTGTCGGCAAGGAGCCCGGCATTCCTTTTCAGGTTCTGAAAAACCTGGTGATTCTTTTCCAGCAGCACAGATCTCCGGGCGCCCCGGGACCAGGCCTCAAAACCCAGGCCGCCGCTTCCCGCAAACATATCCAGACAGGATGAGCCTGCCACCCGGAACATCAGCCAGTTGAACACGGTCTCCCGCACTCTGTCGGTGGTGGGCCGGAGTCCCTCGCTGTCCAGCACCGGAAGCCGCCGGCCCCGGAATCTGCCGCTTATTATGCGCACCGTCCCGGAACCGCGGCCGGGAGCTCCGGTTTTGCCCTGAGAAACGCCCTTGCCGCGTTTTCCGGCGGTATCCCGGGAGGAGGCGCTGCTCCTTGCTTTCTGATATTTCATTTGGTGTGGATCCTTTTGTTTTTTTTCCTGTCCCGTAAGCATTTTCCGGTCAGAGAGTCCGTCTTTCCGCTAGGTCAGGAATTTGTCCCAGTAGCCCAGAATAAAGACCAAGGCAATGATAAGGGGGATCACGTACTTGAAATACGGGGCCAGCCAGGCAGGAAGCTTCGGTCCCTCCCCGATATTCATCTCCTCGCGGAACCGGGAGAAGCCCCAGCCAAAGGCCACAAAAAGCGCAAATCCCAGGGATCCCAAAGGGACAATGTTATTGCTTTCAATAAAGTCCTCTGCCTCCAGGATATTCCAGTTCATCAGGGTAACGTCCGACCAGACATTAAAGCCCAGCACGCAGGGGACGGAAAGCAGCATAATAAGCAG
>NZ_JBGVBR010000274.1:0-4967 GCF_045225735.1 Succinimonas sp.
GCATGAATACAACGTAAAATCAGGTATTGAAAACTACGGCGAGATTATGGGGGAACTTATTAAGCTCCCCAAGGATCTGGTGCTGGAGGGCTTTACCGCTCATAAAAAGAAAATCGAGACTATGCTTAATCTTGAGATGCATTCTCAGGATAAGGAAGCTGAGGCTCGGAGAAAGGATTTAAAGGCGCAGATTGCCAAAATTGAAATTACCAAAAATCACTATCTGAGTTATGAAAAGACCAAGCGTTCCAATAGCTCAGGATGGAAAAAGGATTATTTGA
Organism: Succinimonas sp.; assembly: GCF_045225735.1. Classification (NCBI taxonomy): domain Bacteria; kingdom Pseudomonadati; phylum Pseudomonadota; class Gammaproteobacteria; order Aeromonadales; family Succinivibrionaceae; genus Succinimonas; species Succinimonas sp. Next base: position 282 of record NZ_JBGVBR010000274.1, read on the forward strand.
AATAAGGAGGCAGTATGAACAGCTTATCAGGAAACGGCTTCAGCAAAACGGGGATGGCGGTGTGTCTGGCTCTTGCCATGTCGCTTTCGGCCACGGGATGTTCGAACATTCATGATGACAGCACCAGAACCAAAACCGAAGGCACTCTTACCGGAGCAGGCGTAGGCGCCGCTGTGGGGGCTCTTTTAGGTCTGGCTATCGGGGGCAATACTGAGGGGACCCTTCTGGGAGCAGCTATCGGAGCCGGCGTGGGCTCGCTTTCCGGTTTTATGGTGGGCAAGCATGTGGCTGACAAAAAGGCCGAGTATGCCAGAAGAGAGGACTGGCTGGATGATTGTATTGATCATGCCAGAACGGTGACCGCTGAGAGTAAAAAGAAAAATGATTCCCTGCGGCAGAAGATAGCGGCTCTTGACAAGGAGTCCAAGGAACTGCAAACAGCTTACAAGAAAAAGCAGATAAAGTCGCAGCAGCTTGCCAAGGAAAGGAAGAGCATCGAAAGTCTCCAAAAGGAAACCAGCGATAATATAAAGGTTCTGAAGGAGGAAAAAGCGAAGCAGCTGGCCGTTGCCAAGGATGCCAAGTCCGGTAATAACACCAAAGAAGCCAAGATTCTTGATGCTGAGATCCAGAAGCTTAATAAGGAAATTAAGCAGATGGAGGACAGCAATAAAAAGCTGGCCAATATTTCTGCCCGACTGGCTGTTTAGGAGGTGGCATGAGAAGAGCATTCTTTACGGCCCTGGGGCTTATGTTTTTACTGGGTGCTTCCGGCTGCAACATGACTGACGATCCCCGCCAGGGAGGCCTGTTCAGCTACAGCTCTGACAAATATGAAAGACGTCTTCAGGAGCGCGAAGCCAGGCTGGCCAGCATTGAAGCAGAGCAGGCTGCCGAAGAACGGCAGAGCTCCAGCCTTTCCCGGGATTTGACTGTCAAGCAAAAGGAGGTGGCTAAACTTAAAGCCAGTCTTAATGCGGAACAGAAGAAGATTGACAGCCAGCTTAATCGTATCAAAAAGGATAAAAGCAAGGCCGCTCAGGCAGCCGAACTGTCCAGAAAAAATGCCGCTATCAAGCAGGAAGCAGCTCGCATTGACGCCATAGATGACAATGCTGCCAAAAAGAAGGAAATTCAGGCTCTCCGAAAGAGACTGGAAGAACTTAAAATGGAGGCAGATGCTCTGAGCAGACTGTAACCGGACATATGAAAAGCGGTGCCAGCAAAGCGGCTTTTTTAGTTTGTTTCCTTTTTGCGGCAGCGGGATGGGGGCGGCAGTCTTTTGCTGTTCCCTGCGCCACTGAGATTGCGGATCTTATCAGCCGGGAGTCGTACGGTTTTGACAGCAGGGTGCAGCAAAGGCTTGATGCCATCAATATTGCGGCAATGGATACAGAGGAACTGAACCGAACTCTGACTGCCGGGGATCGTTATGCCAGTTATATTCCGGCAGCCACTATGAAGCGGGTGATGAATCTCGGCAAAAACGCGGCAGCCGGAACAGGGATGGATATCATAAAGGATCGCAGCGGCCAGATTAGGATGATTCCTTTTATCGGGTCTCCCGCTGACACCAGCGGTATCGAATACGGTGATGTTCTCCTGAAGGTTGACGGGGTTGATATTACCGCCAAAAGCATTGACGACATCGGCTATCTGATTCGCGGCGAGGAGGATACCGATGTGGAAATCACGGCAAAGGACAGCAGAGGTGAAGAATACACGGTTCCGGTAACCAGAAAGGTCAAACATTATCCTGATGTTATGAGAACAGGCTCCAATCCTGTGGTTATCAGAATTTTTCGATTTGGCAGCAATACCGGAGAACTGCTTCGGGCTGAAATTGCCAGACTGGAACAGGAACAGGGGGCTTTTAAGGGGACGGAAAAGAAAAACAGGCGTTTTTTCATCGATCTTCGGGGAAATACCGGCGGTGTTATGGAGCAGGGGGCCCGAAGCGCAGAATTATTCCTTAATGCCGGAAAAACGGTCTACCGATTAAAGAATAATCACGGCATCAATGAAGTTAAGGCAGCTAAATCAGGACTGGCAGCCAGCAATCGCTTTGTGATAATGCAGGATTATCTTACAGCCAGCGCCGCCGAAATGATGATTGCAGCGCTGAAAGCCGGGGCGAATGTCGGCACTTACGGGGAACGGACAGCGGGAAAGGCCCGGGTTCAGGATGTGTTTCGGCTTTCCGATGGCAGTTTTCTGAAACTGACGGTGGGGGAACTTCTTTATCCGGATAGTGACGCTGACAAGGATACGAACTGGGAAGGCTCCGGAATTGCTCCCGATGTGGAAAAGCGGCATTGAAAACACCTGAAATGAAGGCAGTATGTCCGTAATACAGAACTCGGCATCGGACTTCTTGGCTGTCTTTTTCGTTATAAACTTCCTTATGCGTCATCTCTGTCATCCATCATTATTCCGGATCATATCAAAAAAATTCCTTGCTGCAGATCTGGGTAAAGAGTCTCGGTTCCGGACAGACAAAATCATTCCCGAGACTTGAGACAAACAGTCAGAATACTGATTTTTGACAGCGGGAATACGGTCATTTGATGAAGAAATATACAGATATAGGACACCATATGAATCACTTGTTAAAAAGAGGGAGACTCCTTGTTTTATTTGCGGGGGCCTTGCTGTCAGCCGGTACTGCCATGGGAGAGACGGTGTACCAGCTTGAGAGCTCCGGCCGGGATGAAAAGGCGGCTGCCGGAAATCTGAAAATGACCGCTTTGCGGGAATGCGTTAAAAAGATGATCTCCGATGATGATCTTCGCCGCAATGCCCGGGTGTTACGAACCGAGATATTTATGAAGGCCGATGAATTCGTAACGCTGGATGACAGTTCTCTAAAAATTTCAGAAAAATCCGGCAAATATGTGGTTACCGGAACAGTAAAAGTCAATGATGAGGCCGTAATAGCCCGGATGGCAGAGATACCGGAGCTGAATGAACTTATTGTTATTCAGCATCCGGAAAGCCCGGCTGCTTCTGATACCTCCGGTCAGGCCTTGTCCTCTTCCGGGGAATCAGCGAATTCTGACAGTCAAAAGGACAATTCTCATGCCGCTGCTGCTGGAATGAATGCTGACGGATTTATGGAATTAGTTGCTTCATCTGATGCCGGAAATGCGGCAAAGATTAAGAAAGCTCTGAAGGATGGAATGAATCCGGATGCCAGATATGAAGCCGATGACGGTCAGCCATACGGGGATCCGGCATTTTGCGTTTATCTTATGAACGGAAACCGCGATATAGAAGTAGTAAAAGCTTTTATTGCGGCCGGTGTAAATGTTCTTATTACGGATACGAACGGTTATCATAAAACCCTGTATCAGGTATTTAGCAGCAGTGATGAAATCATTAAGACCGTTTTGGAGGGACTGAATCCGGACCTTAGGGATGTCAGGTTTGAGAGTAAAGGATCTCCTCTTTTGGTGTTTCTCGAGAACAGAGAAAACGTGACTGCGGACATGCCTGAAATTATTGATAAGATTGCGGCCCTTGGCGGTGATCTAAACAGGACTGACAGCGGCGGAGTTTCTGCGGTGATTTATGCTATCGTAAACGGCAAACTGGATATGCTTAAGCTTCTGATGGAAAAAGGCGGAGATCTTAAAAAGGCTGCCGCAAGCCCAATGCCTTCTCTTTACGGAGACGATTCCCGTACGGTCTATCAGAACATTAAGGAAAATGAATACTCTGATGCGGAAATGGCTGCTATGAAGGAGTTTCTGATAAAAGAAGCCGGCAGTAACTGAAGATAAAAGCAAGGCTGCCGGAATCGCCCTTGTCAGCGCGGAAATCCGGCAGATCCTGAGGTTACGGTTTCTGGGCGCTGATAATGTGAGTTATCCTGGTGGGGCCGTCACCTTTGTCATATCCGATATCAGGCATTTTTTTGAAGGGGATGATGATTGACCTCATTTCCGGCTTATAGTCGGCGATGCTCTCCTTGGTTTTTGCGATTACCTCGGTTTTCGGGGGGGTTTTAGTATTAGCCGCAGTATTGTTATTTTCAGGCTCGGCGTCATTATTCCCGAAATAGAGGTAGCTTACCAATCCCAGACCGGCAGCGGCTCCGATAATGAGTATTACAGTGGCAATAGCTTTAAGACGCCCTCCGGCGCTTCTGTAGTTTCCGTCACTGTCGGGAGGAATGGAGGCGGCAATCACTTCCTGCTCTTTATTTCTTTGCACGAGCTTTTCCGCTTCCAGCGCTGAATTAACAGGATGCTCGTCAACCGGAGGATCTTCCGGATCTTCTGCTTTGACCGTCGGCAATTTTCCGGAAGAAGTTTCCGGAGTTTTCGTTGCAATTGCCGGAAGTTCGCCGGCGCTCATGCCCTGCTCTTTAATTTTATTGGCAACCTTCTTTCTGTCCAGAGTGGACGTCAGATTCAGTATTTCAGCTGATTGATGGTCGCTTTCCGGCTTTGCCTGAGCGGGAACTGCATTATCATGATGCGGCGAAGCCGGAGTATTATCCTGTTCTTTTCGGGGAACTGCATGAGCTTTGGGCGTTACGGCGTTTTGAGGAGCTTTATCCTGCTGAGGAGCCGAAGAGGGGGCAGAGGATGATGTAATTGCGGTTTCGCTCTTGGACTTTTTGGCAGCAATTCTTTTAAGGATTTTTTCTTCTGATTCCTTGGTTAGTACCGGGGGCCGCAT
>NZ_JBGVBR010000275.1:0-4124 GCF_045225735.1 Succinimonas sp.
GAGAGCGGAAATTACCGCTACCGCCGCCCTCTTTCTCCGTCATCTTTCGCCGCCGACTCCCCCAAACCTTCCCTTTTCAAAAATCCGCATCTGTCAGAATGTCAGCGAGGGTTTGTTGACTGAAAAGGTTTTCTGTAATATGTTGAGAACACAGCAACTGAAGCCGCTCCTTCATCGCAGCCCCGTCATGCTTCGGGACTCCCTTAAGCGCAGCGGCGCTCTCACAGCCTGCATGCCACCAAGGAGACACCGCATGGAAGATGGAAAAGATAAAGCCCCCGGAAAGGGAAACAGCAACGACACCGCAAAAAATCTGTTAAAGGCAGCAGGAGTATTTACCTTGTTATTTGCCGCGCAGTTTCCTGTCAGGGCTGCCATCAATACCATCAAGGGCAACTACATTGATGCCAAGGTAGCTACCCCGGCTCTGGGCTCTGTGCTTTACCGAGATCTGGGAGCGGGATTCATGGAGCATTCCGGCATCTATGTGGGCGGCGGAGAAAACTGCATTGCGGAGCTCCAGAACGATAACGGAGAGAGCATCATCAAGCTGGTAACGCCGGAAGTATTCACCTCCGTCGGCGTCGGAGCCACCTCCACCATTTACGTATCCTGCAAGGGCGACACCCCGGTGGGCGATCCCGAAGTGGCCCGGCGGGCTCTCAGCATGGCCGGACAGGATCTGGGGAAGTACGATCTTCTCATGAATAACTGCCACATGTTTGTCTACGGCTGTCTTAAGGCTGCCGAGGCGGGAGAGGAGTTTGATCCCGATAAAATGCACCGCATTACCAAGGATCACTGGGCCAGAATGGAAATGTCCCTCGCCAATCTTAAGCATGAAGCGGAAAAGAATCTGAAAGCCTGCGACTGGCGGGTCTGGGACTGGCAGAATAACCCGGGCATTGCCCGCGACGCGGTTCCGGGCATTACAGGCTGAACCGGAGCTCTGAAAGCCACGGCTGCGGATCTCCGGCTCTTCTGGTGAGATAAACCCGCCGGAGGATGAATAAGGTCAAGTCCGCAGAACTCCTGCCAGAGACTCTTTCAGAACCTCTTTCTCAGGAACCTCTTTCTCAAGAACATCTCTCCCGCTCAGGAACCGCCTTCTCAGAAACAGCTCTCAGCGATTTTCATCAATCAGGCTGTCTCTCTTTCCGGTAGTTTTATTGAAAAGGGTCTTAACCTCTCTTTCATGAAGAACATTCCGGGAGGGAACGGCGTATTCATCGCATTCCTGGCGTTCTTTTGCGGAAGATGAGCTAAAGGTCCTTCTTCTGCTCAGCATTAAAGAAACCGGCAATGAGAAAATGCCCATCAGAACCTGAACCACCAGACAAACGGCAATGGACTCTGTTTTGACATAACTCTGCAGCATGGTTCCCGCATAACAGGCAAGAGCAAAGCAGGACACCACCCCCAGGGTAATTCCGGCTCTGAGCTTGGTGGCAAAGAGCCTCCTCAGCGCTGGAAAAAAGGCTAACAGCGGATTCAGGAACGTTCCGCCCATAAAGGCGCCGAGACCGACAGCCATCATATCATTGAGCTTCAGAAAAACCAGAACCAGCCAGAAGGTTAAGCCGCCGGAAAATAACAGCAAAGATGCCCCCCAGGCATACAATTTTCCGGAAGAAACCGGGACACTCCCCGTCATCTTCCCGGTCTGACCGTTCATGTAAATGCGCCAGGGCTGCCCCTGCCAGATACATTCCATAAACCATACCGGGAACCAGGCATAGGAGACCTTTTCCGGTACCTCATGGTAGTCACTGGAGTTAACCTTGATCAGGGTATAAAGCTCAGCCTTGGAGAGGAAGCGGTCAAAGGATGCGGTAATGCGGCCCCGGGCCTCCCGGTAGCCATCCTGCCTGCTGTTCTCCAAAACCTGCGCCTTAAGCCCCGCCCCGTAGACTTTGCTGAAGGGACGCGCATCCTCGCAAAAAAACGGCTCCAGGCTTTGGGTAATCGCCGGCTCCAGGGATCCGGCCGCGCTGGCCGGCACATTGAAATAGTACTGCTCTCCGGCAGCATGCCCCTCTAAAACCGTATGCCGGTAGCTTCCGGGGCCCCGGCCGCCGGGAATGTAGGTAATCTGTTCCGCGCGGTATGCGGCGCTGCCGGACATGGACGCATCAAAAAGATAAAACGGCACATAGAGAGCCTGGAGAGGGGCGGCGGCGGTTTTTATAAAAGAGTCCGGCACAAAATCCCGCTCCCGGAGGCGCTTTTGGAAATTTCTGACAAAGTCCTCCCGATCCAGAAGAAAGGGCAAAATGAAATCCGGTTCCGGCGGGAGATCAGAGTTCCTGGGAGGATTAGCGGCATTCAGGGGTTCAAAGCAGACGGGACAGTTTGCGGAGGCCCGTAAAGCCCCCCGGCTTATCCGGCACCCGCAATGCGGACAGGCGGTAAACTTTGCCTGTTCCGGGCCGGAAGAAGAGGATTCCTGAGAAGCCGCTCCGGAAACAGCATTTTCATACTCCTCGGGAGTGAACATTTTGGAACAGAAGCTGCAGACAAGCCGCTGTTCGGCGATGTTATATCTGAGTTCTCCGGAACATTCCGGGCACTTGAATACTTCTGTTAGATCCATAACCGCCTCCGTGTACGCCGCATTGCAAGCCGGCATCCTTAAAAGATCTTCGCTGCCGTTCAGGCCCCTGGTCAGTCTGCGGCTTTCCTCGATAAGACTCATTATATCCAAATCCGGAAGATCTCCGGAAAGAATTACCAAAATCCCATGCCGGTAATTAAGGTGACAGCCCGGAAGCATGAAGCGGAAAACAATCTCTGAATGGCCTGAAACCGGCGGGGCCGGACTGGCGAAAAAAAAAAAACGGGCATTAGGGGCTCAGCCTGCTCCCCCTTCTCAGAAACATCTTCCCGGAAGCTGCTCTCAGCTGTTTTTATCAATCATGCTTTCTTTGGATTTGACAGTTTTGGTGAAAACGGTCTGAAGCTTTCTTTCATGAAGAACATTCCGGGAGTGAATGGCATACTCGTCGCATTCCCGGCGTTCCTTCCCGGAATAATCACGGCTGGCTTTATGTCTGCTGTCCTTTAATGAGATCAGCGGAAACACAAAAATCAGCATCAGAATCTGAAACGCCAGAAGAATGATAACGGACTCAGTTTTTACAGGGGTCAGAAGGATGGTTCCCGCATAAAGAGCAATGGTGATGGTAAGAAACAGGCTCCCCGTAATTGCGGCTCTCAGTTTGGTGGCAAAGCTCCTCCTCAGAAAAGGAATGCAAAACAGCACTATTGACAATATCACTCCGCCAATAAAAGCCCCGAAACAGAGAACAAGCAAATTACTGAGCTTTAGAAAGCCCAGAACCAGCCAGAATGTTAAACCGTATGCCAATAACTGCAGAGATGCTCCCCAGACCTGCTTTTTGCCAGTGGAAACGGGGAGGCTCTCCACATATTTTCCGGTCTGACCATTCATGTAAATGCCCCATTTCTCCCCCTGCCAGGCGAACTCCATGAGCCATACCGGAAACCAGGCATAAGAGACCTTTTCCGGTACCTCATGGTAGTCATTGGAGTTAATCTTAATCAGTTTGTAAATCTCAGCATTGGTGAGGAAACGGTCAAAGGAGGCGATGATGCGTCCCCGGGCTTCCTGGTAGCCGCCCTGCCTCCCGTTATCTAAAACCTGCGCCTGAAGCCCCGCCCCGTATACTTTGCTGAAGGGACGCGCGTCCTCGCAAAAAAACGGCTCCAGGCTCTGGGTCAGCGATGTCTCCAGAGAACCGGCCGCGCCGGCCGGCACATTGTAATAGTACTGCCGTCCGGCAGCATGCCCCTCTAAAACCGTATGCCGGTAGCTGGTGCTCCGGCCGGTGGAAATTTCGGTAATATCTTCCGCGCGGTATTCCGCTCTGCCGGACAGAGACACATCAAAAAGACAGAACGGCACGTAAAGAGCCTGAACAGAGGCCTCTGCGGCATTCACAAAAGAGTCCGGCAAAAAATCCCGTTCCCCGATGATCTTCCGGGCTTTTTTAACAAATTCCTCCCGATCCAGAAGAAAGGAATGTGGTGTAAATGGCGGCTCGCAGAAAAGCTCGGGACTTGACGAAATCCTCGGTTAGATGATGAAACGGCAGAAGAAAAGG
>NZ_JBGVBR010000276.1:0-7811 GCF_045225735.1 Succinimonas sp.
GGAACACTGGCTCTGATTACGGCTGACTCCCCGGCAAACTCCGTATTGGAAACTGTTCCTGCCGCCTGGCGAATCCTGTTAAGCGCCGCGCTGAGTCCCGCAAGCTCCGTCCTTACCCATAAAGGCGTTACCGGCTCCCAGGGCTTCAGGGGCAGATCCCGGAGCGCTTCCCGGACACTGTCCTGATAGGCCTTAACAAGACCACCGGTGCCCAGAAGAGTTCCGCCGAAATAGCGGGTTACCACCGCCGTGATTTCTCCGATGCCGGAATGACTGAGAATGTTCAGCATGGGACGGCCTGCAGTTCCCTTGGGCTCTCCGTCATCAGAGGCTCCCAGAAATGCCGCGGAATCCCCTCTTCCGGCGTTAAAGGCAAAGCAGTGGTGCCGGGCGTCGGGAAATTCTCCCCGGATCCCTTCGATAAAGGTTTTGACGGCGGCGTTTCCCGGGGTATGTCCGATGCTGGCGATAAACCGGCTTCTCTTCACCGTAAGCTCATTCCGGTGCAAATGCCCCGGAAGAAGCTCCGGAATGTAAACAGTGTTTTCAGACAAATCAGGCCTCCTATATGCCGTCATCTCATCATTATCTGCTCGCATAACAGCGCATATTACCGCTGTCATTTTACCAGCAATCACGTCCCGCATTTTCTTCGCCGCATTTTCATCGCACCATAGCCTTCACCGGGGCACCAGTTTCGGATAACAGACATGTTTCCGCTGAAAACAGGTTCATACCGGCAATAATTATCAGGAGTCCGGCTTTTTTTTCCGTACGGAATGACGGCAAACATAAACTTGACCGGGGATACACTTTGACAAAGGCAGACTTTCCAAAAAGAAACCATCGTCCGTATAATTGCTCGAATTTGGTGCGGAAGCTCTTTGGTTTTTTGGCAAAAATCAAAGCAGCGCGGCATCAAAGCGGATCTGCTTTTGGTTCAGCCATGTGTTTCCCGGAAGAATGCCCTGTTACGGCTTTCGCTCCGGGCTCATGCTTAAGCTGGCGATTACCCGCAGGCAAACAATTTTCCGGTTCCGCTTCATGCAAGGCCATGACAGATAATTTGCAGGTATTATTCTATGAGCTTAAAGAACGTCAAAATTGCCAAACGTCTTACGATAATCGCCTCGGTGTCCATTTTGGCGCTGGTGGCAATTACCTCCCTGTCCGCATTAAAACTGAGCAAAATAGAAAAAACAATACCGATTCTCGGAAAAAGCGTGGATTTTGTCGACCATGCCCGTCATGCCGAAGGGCTTTTCAAGGAGCTCCGCATCAGCGCCATCAAGTATCCCATGACCGTGACTCCCGAGGAACGCGCTGGCATGCGGAAGGCCTATGTCAAAAACCGGGAAATCTTCAACAAAACCGTGGAAGACATTAAGGCATCCTGCGGCTCTGACAATGCATGTCATGATCTGGTGAAGAGCCTTTACCAAAACCTGGATGACTACGACCTCGCCAAGGAAAAGGTCTACGAATTCACCGACGGCGGCAACCCCCGGGAAGGCTATCTCGCAGTGCAGAAATACCTGGTTCCCATCGGCGACAAGGTTGACGACCGGGTTGCCAGGCTGATTCAGCTGGCCTCCGCCACCTCCGATAAGTACGAGGCGGATTCCATGTCCAGCTGCAGCCCCTTATGGCTTTTTATCATTGGTATTCTGGCCATTGCGCTGACAGGGATTGCCATTTATCTCATTGGTAAATCAATTACCCTGCCGGTAACCCTCCTGGCCCGGGACTCCCGGGTGGTGGCCCAGGGGGATCTTACTGTCCGGATTAATGAAACCGGAACTGATGAAATCGGCGTTCTTGCCGCCTCCTTCGGTCAGATGATCGCTACCCTCCGCGAGGTGCTGTGCCATATTCAGGAAACCTCCCAGTCCCTGCTGGAAAATTCCGGCACTCTCCGGGATAACAGTGCGGCGCTGGCCAAAAACAACAGCAAGATCACCGAGGAAATCGCCGGGGTAACCAGCTCCAGCAGCGAGATTGCCGCCACCGCCAATGATATTGCCCAGAAATGCATCAATGCCTCGGAATCCTCGTCTGCCGCTCAGAATCTGGTAAATTCCGATGTGGAGACCGTGGAACAGGTAATAAGCCAGATCCGGGAATACAGCGTGGCCACTCAGGAAAGCTTCAGCATTATCAGGAGTCTGGGGGAACAGATACAGCGCATCAGCGGCATTATCGAAACCATCGAGCAGATTGCGGAACAGACCAATCTCCTGGCCCTCAACGCCGCCATTGAAGCCGCCCGGGCCGGAGAATACGGCCGGGGCTTTGCCGTGGTGGCAGACGAAATACGCTCTCTGGCCAACCGCACCTCGGAATCCACCAAGGAAATCGGCGCCATGATCTCCGCCATTCAGGCCCTGGAAAAGAAAGCCAATACCGCCATGAATGAAAACTTCGCGAAGATGAACGTCATTGTGGAGCGTACCTCCGAAGTCGAAAAGAGCCTCAATGAAATCGACAGATCCGTGGAAAACATGCACCAGCAGATCTCCCAGATCGCCGTGGCCTCGGAACAGCAGACCGCCACCAACATTGAAATATCCCAGCGCCTGAAGCTGGTGGCCGATATCACCGCCCATGCGAAGAACGATGCCGTGAGCTATATGAATATTTCAGACACCGTGCATCAGATCTCTCTGAAGATGGAGGAATATATCGAAAAATTCAAGGTTTAAGAGAACCTAAACGGATTAGTCATAACTGAAAATCCTTGACAGAAACAGCCTTAAGGAACATCCTGTCCGCAAATTAATAGCTGGCGGGGTGTTTCTCTGTTTTCTTTGGCATCCCGGAGAGCTCTTTATAAAAGCTCCGCCAGCTAATGGGATTTTGTCCGGAAGATTTTGCAAAACAACGCCGGACAGTACGGAATGCTGGGATAATCAAATGGCTGACAAGAAAAAATTCAATGAAATAACCCTCCTCAAAATGCTGGCTCTCCTGTCGGTGCTGTTTTTTCATTGCTACCGGCCGTTCTTCGGGAGCGGCAGCTACTGGAAGGTGGTAATTGACGGCAACCTTGACTATCTGTCGTGGCTCCTGCACTTTAACAAGCTCTTTGACGTGCATTGCCTGTTTTTCTGCTCCGGTTTTCTCTTTTTCATGACCATGGCAGCCGGTAACCGCAGCGTTAAGGATCAGCTGGTCAAGCGGGTAAAACGCATCGTAGTTCCGTATTTCCAGGTGGGACTCCTGTATCTGATCCCCCTCTACACCATCTTCAGCATTCCCAGCGGTCTCCATCTCGCTTCGGACAGTCTGCTTGAGGGCTATGAAAAGTTCTGCACCATGATGTTCAGCGAGCATCTCTGGTTTCTTCAGATCCTCCTCATCATTAACGTCATCTGCCTTTTGACCCATTTTGCGGCGAAGCGCTGGTTCTGGCTCCTGCTTGCGGGATCCTTCCTCCTGACCCTGCTCTTTAACTGGGGCCTTAAGGGCGTGTACTTTATGAGCCTCCAGTCCCTGTCAGACAATCTCTTTATCTTTGTTCTGGGCGGCGCCATATACCGCATCTGCAGCCAGCTTACCCCGGGGAAAAATCTGGCTCTGATGGCAGGCTCCCTGGCGCTCTTCCTGACCGCCTATAACATCCCGATTGAAAAGGGCCAGATGTCCGCCCTGCTTTCTCAGATCGCCGCCGGCGGCGCCTGCGTAAGCGCCTTCTGCTTTGCCAGACTGTTTGCCGACCGGGTCATGGATTACATCGGGAAATTCCGGGCGGTGCAGTTCTATGACCGGAATTTCATGGCGTTCTACCTTTATCACATGCCGCTTCCCCTTATCGCCGCCATGTACCTCTACGAGCCCTTTACCGGAATCATCAAATCCGACCTGGCCTATGTCTTTTTCGCCTGGGCGCTGACCCTTGGCATTACCGCTTTAGCGGTAAAGGCTGACCTTCTTATCAGAAAAGGAACCGGCAGGATTATGGCAAAACTTAAGGGCCCCGAAGCTTCTCAGAGCAAGAACTGAACCCGAGGGGCAATTCCGGAGCGCATAACCACAAGCCTCTGGCTGGACTTCTGGAAAAGTCTGGCCGGATCCGGCCCCGCCTTGCCCCGTAAGTAAAATGCCCGGTATTTCCTTCGGGGCGGTCTTTTCGGAACAGAACCGCACCCTGAGTATTGCCTTATTTAGCAGTCAGGATTCCCAAAACTGAATCCGCCGCCCGCAAGCGGGCGGAAGAGAGAGCGCGGCAAGCCGCGCCAGATTCCGCGGATTACGCCGCGGCGGCTGATTCCCGATTTAGAAGATTACCGATTCCAGATTAGCCGTAAAGCGGGCCGCACGGCGTTGTTATCAATGTAGACGTTGCCACCATGCGGGCCTAGCGCGCCGCCCGCATGTACGTTCGATGCGCGGTACTGATTACTGCCCGGCGACCGCAGCCACCAACAACAACAGCCGTTGCCATTATCTACCCCTGCGCCTTGGTTACGGGCATGGGCCGTAGGCCGGCACAGCCTTTCACTGTCATTCTTAAAATAACGTTCCGCCTCCGCAAGGCTGAGACAGAAAACCCGGTCCTGAGTATAATATCCGCCGCGGGTGCCGTACTCCAGGTTATCGCCATTCACCACCTCTGAGAGTTTGATCCTGCGCTGATCCTCAGCAGAGAAAGCCGCCTTCAGAAACTTACCGTTAAGCCACCGCCGCAGATTGCATTGCTCCCAGGTCATGGGTACATCCCAATGATGATACTCCTTGCAATCAAGGCCGTAACGGCTCACCAGAAGCGCTTCCTGGTCGCTGACCTCCAAAACCAGCCATTCAATGGGCTCCCCGCTGCGGTAGTTCTGAGGGTAGCTTCCGAACTTAACGTACTCCCCGACCTTGAACACCGGCATGGGCTTAGGCATCACCGCAGGATATTTGATGCCCTTCACGGTAATGCCGGCCTGTTTGTCAGCAGCGGAACCGGTGTACGACCGGAACTTTCCGATAACCTTAGAGAGCGCGGAGGTGAAGATATGCTCCATATTATTTTCCTCGTATTTATCTAAATCAAATTTGATAACCTGAGAGAGCGCGGAGGTGAAGATATGCTCCCCCAGCATTACAAACCCGGAAACCGTTCTTCTGAGATTATCGTAGGAACTGGAGTGCCAGACCTTTTCTGATACCTCCTTAAGAGCGGCGTCATAGGTGTTAAGGAGATGACGAAGACGATAGGTCTGCTTTTCCCGGAGGAGCCTCCCCGCGTATACTCATCAAAGGCCCGGGCATTTTTGAACTGAAGCTCGCCCTCTCCGAATACAGCCCGATCCAGATCCTCCAGAACCAGCTTTAAAGCCTCCCGGGATTTTGCTTCCGGAATAGCGGAGGCGAAAAATTCCAGATCCTCGCGGTGCTCTTCAATGTACCTGATGTAACCGGAAAAACCTTTCTCGCTTTCCAGCTTCTTAAGGTACCCCAGAAGCTACGCAAGACTCCCGAACTCCCGTCCACCGCAGAAGATGGTTTTAAGTTTTGGGGGCGAGACGGTACATCAGGCGGTAAAAGACCTGATGACTTCCTGCCGCATCCGTGTTCTTCTGGAGATTTGCCTCCGCCTCCCGGCAGATCTTTTCCAGATCGGGGGCAAAGAGACTGAAGTGGTGCGTCAGAATGCCACTTCCCGCCTCCCGGATTCCGGCGGCGGGATCCTTAAGCATGGCTTTAACCAAAGACTCCGGAGTCTCATGCTTCACCCCGCTAAATGAGTAAGGGAGGAATTTCGGTTTCTGTACCGAGTTATCGCTTTCCCCCGGCACCGGCACGTCTTCTCCGTTTAACCACCTTATGACCTCGTCATAGCCCCAGCGTCTGTTGAGGTTCTCCTTTTCATGACGATTGGAAAGATCCTTGTAGGTCAGTCCCTGCACCAGATCCTTAAGGCGGGGCGGAAAGTCTTCCGGGAACTCGATTTTGCTGATGGAGGCCAGCCTTGCCGCTTCTTCCGGAGACAGATCAGGATTCTGAAATGGAGTAAAGCCGGTAAAGAGTTCAAAAACAGTAATGCCAAGAGCGTAGTAGTCGGTTTCCTTATGGAAGATTCCCTGCATGGCCTCAGGAGCGGCATAGGCCGGAGTCATACCGGTCTTTGTTACCACAAATGTGTTCTTTCCCGCATCGGAACTGATGCCGAAGTCTATAAGGACAATATGTTCCCCGGCATCATCAGGAATAAGATTGGCAGGCTTGAGATCCTTGTGGAGGATGCCGGCATCGTGAACGGCTTTCAGGCCTGCAACAATTGACGGAATAATGTGATTTCTGAGATCTTCTTCTGAAAATCTAACACCATGGGACAGGATTTCCGCCAGGGATGCCATCTTGTAGTACGGACGCACCACATACTGATACCCCTGACAGGCGCCAAAGTCATCCACCGGAGCCACGAAAGGACTTGTTACCGTCCTCAGCTTTTCCAGCACATCCGGCTTTACGGCATTTTCCCGGCGGTAGTATTTGAGCAGGAACTTCTTCTCTGAGCGGCTCCCGGTTCCGGAACAGAGGTAGATATCCGCCTCCCCGGAAACTATGTACAGCCTTGAGTCTATATGGAAATCGCCCATGGTAAGCCCCGTGATGTCCGGGAGTTTCTGAACAAGGTTTACCCGAGTCTCTGCGAATTTGCTGAACAGTGATGAGTTAGCTTTGGTTGGGCCGTTAACTTTGGTTTCGGACATAGGCGCCTCACGAATACTGTTTAAACAGAGTAAGTAAACAGAATCCGTCCCTCTCTGTCAAAACCCGCGCCTGAAAACAATAACCTTCTTAACAAAACGCGTGAAGGCCAGCTTTCCCCCATGAAAACATCAGGCCGGACATAAAGTCCGGCCCTTTCATCGCTGAATCAGGTTACTGTCTTACCGTTACCCCAAAAGGCTCAGAGCTACCTGCGGTCTCTGGTTGGCCTGGCTCAGAATGGACTGAGAGGCCTGCTGGATAATGTTCTGCTGGGTCATGGCAGCAGTCTCGGAGGCAAAGTCGGTGTCTCTGATGCGGCTTCTGGCAGCGGAAACATTCTCAGATACGTTGCTCTGGTTTCTGATGGTAGATTCCAGGCGGTTCTGCAAGGCGCCGAAGTCGGCTCTCTTGGCATCCACGGCAGCAATATAGTTGTCGATACTGGCCAGCACATCCTGAGCTTTGTCTGCGTTGGAAATGTCAAAAACTTTGATGCTTTTATCCGCGCCGTCAATGGAAGCAGTTATGGACTTAAATCCCTTCTTATCTGCATCCGTCTCTTTAACTCCGATAGCTCCGATAAGAGCATCTACCCCCCAATTCCCGGCAAGCGCTGCAGCAGAGCCGTCAGATGCTTTCTTGGCAGTGGCAGCAAAACTCAGAGTAATCTTCTGACCGGCATCGGCGCCTACCTGAAAATCCACGCTGGCAGTGCTGCCGTCAAGAATCTTCTGCCCGCCCCAGGTGGTGTCAGCGGAAATTCTTTCAATTTCACTGCAAAGGGATTCCACCTCCTGCTGGAGCGCAGTACGGTCAGCAGAAGAATTGGTGCCGTTTGCAGACTGGAGAGCCAGGGTGCGGATGCGCTGGTACATATTGGTCATTTCATCCATGGCCCCTTCAGCGGTCTGAGCATAGGAGATGCCGTCCTGAGCATTGCGGTTGCCCTGGTTAAGGCCGTTGATCTGGGAAGTGAGACGGTCGGAAATCTGGAGTCCTGCGGCATCGTCCTTGGCACTGTTGATTCTGAGACCGGAGGCCAGACGCTTGTAGGAGGTATCCAGAGCATTGGTGGAGTTTGCCATCATCCGCTGAGCATTCAGTGACGA
>NZ_JBGVBR010000277.1:0-4408 GCF_045225735.1 Succinimonas sp.
AATGCTCCGGCATTCCCCCCGGGGCTTTCGGGAAATACTCAATGTCATCGTGCGCATTATGATCTTCGTTTTCAGTCTGCTGCCCCAGCCCGTGGATCTCCGGAGAAAGCCTCCGGAGCCGGCCCGGGATCCCCTGGTGAACGCCGTGAAAAAGGGCCTGAAGCAGGAAGGGAGGGGACTGCCATGAACCGGCGCCGCATTAAATTACCGCAGGAAACCCGCAAACTTATGGATACATCTCGCAATATGAACAAAATAACACTGACCGGCAGGACAAAACGGTTATTCCTGACCTTCGGGATGCTCTCTCTGCTCCCCGCCTTCGCTCAGGGGGAAACCGCTCCGGAGCTCCCCAAGGGAGGATCGGCCCTGCCCCCCAAAACAGCGGCGGTGCCGGTAATCCTGAGCACCTACCAGCTCTCCCAGCTGGAAAACAGCCGGGAAAACAGCGATCTCTCCATCACGGGCATGCAGCCGGAAAACCATCTTTACTTTGCGGTAAGACAGGACGAAATCATCGCCAAGGCGACCCTGAACCTGCTCTTCACCCCTTCCCCGGCGCTGATCCCCGTAAGATCCCAGCTTAATGTCTATCTTAACGGCAGCCTCCAGAAAACCCTGCCCATAGAGGAGGACATGCTGGGCCGGCAGAATGCGGTGACCGTGGAGCTTAATCCCCTTCTCATCAGGAACTACAACGACCTCAGATTCCAGTTTATCGGCCACTACACCGACATCTGCGAGGATCAGCTGAACACCGCCCTCTGGCTTAACATCTCTCAGGAAAGCGCCCTCAGGCTGAGCCGGCAGAAGCTTATCACCGTGAACGATCTGGCCTTCATGAAGGCTCTCCTGTTCAATCCCGCCGCCCGGGAGCAGAACACCCTCTCCCTGGCCCTGGCCGCACATCCGGATCCCGATACCGTAAAGGCCGCCGGCATCATCGCCTCCTGGGGCGGCATTCTGTCCGACTGGCGGGGCATTGACTATCCGGTGTTCCTGAATCAAAAGCCCGTCGCCGGAAATGCCGTGGCCTTCGTCACCAATAAGAGCCGGCCGGATTTCCTCCGGGATTATCCCGAGGTTCAGGCTCCCGCGGTGGAAATGCAGGATCTCCCGGGCACCCTGAACGGGAAGCTGATCATTATCAGCGCTCCTGACGCTGAGGGACTTATTACCGCTGCCAAGGCCATCACCCGGGGGGATCAGCTTATGAAGGGGCCCCGGACGGAAATCATTTCCTTCACCGAAAGCGCCCCCCGGAAGCCCTACGACGCTCCCAAATGGGCGGACATCACCCGGGAGGTCACTCTGGGGGAGCTCGCTCTCTATGACGGCCAGCTTATCAGCTCCGGCGTGAATCTCCGTCCCATTAATGTCACCCTGAACCTGCCGCCGGATCTGTACTTTTCCGAAGGATCTCATATCAGGCTGAACCTGAGACACCGCTACTCCAATCCGCCGCCCCACGGCATTTCGGAGATGAACTTCAGGTTCAACAACCATCTGGTGCGCTCCTACCAGCTGACCCCGGCCAGGGAGGGGGACACCAGCGTCGAAACCCTCTTCCTCGGGGGCTTTGTCAATGTCTTAAACCAGACCCGGATCAGCGCCCTGTATCTCCGGCCTAAAAACCAGCTGACCTTTACCTATACCTACAGCCACACCCGGGAATCAGAGGCCAAAAACTGCATCTCCGACGTGCAGCCCCTGATCCATCAGGCCGAGGTGGATCCGAATTCCTCCCTGGATTTCACGGGGCTGTACCACTTTACCAGAATGCCCAATCTGGGGTATTACTGGCAGAGCGGCTACCCCTTCTCCGTATATGCCGACCTCGGGAATACCGCGGTTATCATGGGAGCCGCCCCGGAGGAACCGGAGCTTAACACCCTGTTTAACGCCCTGGGCCGCATCGGATCCCAGACGGGCTACCCGGCTTATAACGCCACCGTCCTGTTCGCTCCCGGAGAGGAGGTTCTCAAGAAGGAGGCCGGCCGGGATCTTCTCATTGTGGGCAAAATTCCGGCGGTTATCGCTGACAAAACGCCGGATCTCAACCTCGTCCTTAATGAATCAGAGCAGTCTCTGGGCTTCCCGGGCACCTTCCTGGAGCAGGGGGAGACCCGGCGCCGGGATCAGGGAAAGGGCGGGGTCATTGATCCTGCGGTGCGCCTGAGCCAGCGGGGCTATGACGGAATCTCCGGCATCATCTCCTTTGAGTCCCCCTTTAAGGACGGCCGCACGGCAGTAGCCCTCATGGCCGACAGCCCCGCGGGCTTTCAGGCGCTGGCCGAGCACCTCATCGTGAACAAAACCGCCGACGACATTGCCGGCACCGTCTCCATCCTGAACAGCGGCACCGTTAAAAACGCCGAGGTGGGCCACAGCTACTACGTGGGGCATCTCCCGTGGTACCAGCGGGTCTGGTATGTCATGCTGCGAAACCCGTGGCTCCTGTTCCTCTGTTCTCTGGTAACCGCCGTCATTCTCTGCTGGGCCGCCTACCGGCTCCTCCGGCGCTGGCGTTCCGGCCGCATGTCAGTTTAAGGAGGCTCTTATGAAAAACCTTAACAGCATAAAGAGCAGGATTCGCGCGCTTATAAAGCCCCTCGCGCTGCCGGCGCTCTTCCTCGCGCCCTTCCTCGTTTGCGGCTCGGCCATGGCAGCGGAGTTCCGGGAATGGGACAGCTTCCGGGATCTTCACGTAACTCCGGCGGGAGCCGTGGCGGATCATCGGGCGGAGGGAGACGTCATCACCTCCGAAAGCCAGTCCTATGCCCTGTTTTTTGCTCTGGCCGCTAACGAGCCGGAGGTCTTCAGCCGCATTCTGGGATTCACCGAAGCCAATCTCGCGGGAGGCTCCCTGGAGGAACATCTCCCGGCCTGGAAGTATCAGGACGGCGAGATCCGGGATCCCAACAATGCCACGGATGCGGATCTCTTTATCGCCTACAGCCTGCTGGAGGCCGGCCGCCTCTGGAATAAGCCGGAATACACCGCTCTCGGCCGGGCGGTCATCCGGAATATCATGGCCGCCGCGGTATATCAGCATCCCGCGCTGGGCCCCCTGATCCTTCCGGGCCGGCAGGGCTTTGCGGCCCCGGACGGCACGGTCACCCTGAACCCCAGCTATTACCCCCCGTTTGTGATCGCCCGGCTTTCCCTGGAGGATCCGGAATTTGCCCGGGCCGGCAGCAACACTCTGGCTCAGATAATCAGGGGATCCGGCGCCGGCTTTGCTCCGGACTGGATGCATTTCACCTCCCAGGGCGAGCTCCTCACCCTCCCGGATGACCGTGGCGGCTGGGATGCCACCCGGGTGTACCTCTGGCTGGGGCTCACCTCTGACAGCGATCCCGTGAAGAAGCTCATGCTCCCGGCGTACCGGAACATCAGCGTCATGGCCGGCCGTACCCTGAAGGCTCCGGACAGCAATGACTTCTATCAGGGGGTCATGTCCGGAAACGGCGGCCCGGCCTTCCAGGCGCCTCTGGGAGTCATGAATCAGGATCGCGGAGCCGCCCTGTTCCGCACCCTCACGGCCGCCCGGGTTTTTGACCGGGGGGAATACTACGGACACGCCCTCACCGTGTTTGCCGAGGGGCATCACCGGAACCTCATCCGCTTTGACCGCCACGGCCGCCTTACGGATCCGGGCGCCCGGCTTAAGGGCCGGTAACGGGAGATCATGAACATGTTTGCGGTTAAAACGCTGTCCCGGACTCTCAGAAGGCTCTGCCTTATGGCAGGGCTCGGGATCCCCCTGTGCCCGCTCCTCCCGCCGGCCTCAGCTCTGGATCTCTCCACCGTGAATGCCCAGAAGCGCTTTCTGGAGGAACAGAATCTTCTGGCGCAGCAGGTCTATGACCCCGATCTGGAAAAAACCGCTCTCCAGAAGCTCTCCCTCATTCTGGGCACGGATTCCCGCTATTACCGGCTTCTGGAGATCCAGAGCCGGGCCCGGCAGGGAAAACAGGGCCAGTACGCCGCCAAAAGGCTTGCGGACAGTCTCTGTCATGATGACGGGAACGGGATTTTCTGCCAGGAAGCCCGGGACTACCTCCGGATGAATGATGAAAACATGGTGGTCAGGCTGAATGCCTTCAAAATGTACGAAACCCGGGATGACTATGAAAACGCCGTCAGCAGTCTGGAGGACGCTCTGGGCGGGCCGCCCCGGGAAGCGAACCTGCGTTTCCGCTACTATGCCATGATGGGCCATATTCCGGGACGGGAGGAGGAAGCCTCCCGGGGACTCGCCGCCCTTCTCCGGGAGTTTCCGGAAAACGCCCTCTTCGGGGAAAGGATCCCGCCCCTCATCCGGAGCTTTAAGGCTCAGGGACTGGCCAATGCCGGCCTTGCTGAAATCAACCGGGGCAGAGATGCCGCGGGGCAAAGGCTTCTT
>NZ_JBGVBR010000278.1:0-2401 GCF_045225735.1 Succinimonas sp.
TGAGGAAAAAACCGTTATCGATTTTTGCACAGCAGGCTTAATCTCAAGGGAGGTGGCAATGGCAAGACTCGGCGTAACGGATCAGGAGTTTGAAGTATTGCTGCAAAAATATCGCTGACAGTATTTTCGCTGACCTTTTCTGCTGATGGAGACAGCGCTGTATCCGGTGGTGATTTCCGATGCTTGCGCTGTTTTTTTGTTCTTTGGCATTTCAGGTTTTGCGGCTGCCAGCAGAGTCAGACCTCAGGTAATCGTTAATGAAATCATGGCCGGAACACTGAGTAATCAGGGGATGCGGATTGGCAGGGATGATCCGGAACGCCGCCTTCCGGGCAGGCATTATTGTCAGAACGTTTACGAACAAGGCGGAGTCTTTTCCCTTTGCGAACAGTGAGAATCCCGCATTTCACAGGGGCAGAATTTCCAATCTCCGGAATTATTCAGGCAGTTTTCCGAAAAATGCACCGGCGTTGTCAGTCCCGGCCCCGGATGTCTTCTCGCTGTTATCCTGCGGACAAAAAAAGGACGGGGACTCGTTTTGAGCCCCCGATGACACCGGAACATCTGTTCCAGGACGAAACCGCAACCTCAGTCGCCGGCTTCTGCGGCGGCGCCTCTTTCTTCCCTGAAGATCGCCTGGGAACGTCCCTGTTCCAACTTACCGCTATGGTCATTGTAGATCCCTGACCCCGCAAAGCAATCTGCAAAAAACTCCCCTCAATCCCGGTCTTACAGTGGACGAATTTCGTGATTCCTCTTAAGCCCCGTAATTAAAGAGCCCGAACCGGGCTTTCCGGCAACCGGGGTATTTATTTTCCGAAAAATCTCCGCCATAACAGGGCAAATGTCTCACAGCTTAAGGCTGTCTGGTGTAAGATCTCCCGCAAATTCTTGCTCCGGGAAACCCAGGGATCGCAACACAATGCCGGCGCAAAGCATGTCACTTTGCCGGGAGGCGTTTTAACACCATCCGGAAACAATTCCGCAGCGATTTTCGGAAAGGGCTTTGGGCGCGATGAGATGCGCTGAGATAAGCCATGTCCGGAAAACCGGACGCAATGATTAGCTGTTCACACAAGGAGAACCAATAAGTATGAAGTGCGCTGCTTGCGGCAGTGATGCCGGGGATGATGATAAGTACTGTCGCGTTTGCGGCAAATATCTCTTTGGAAATGCGCCGGAGTCTCAGGCCGGTGAAGCAGCGGCTGAGCCCGCCGGCATTGCCGGGGAGCGGCTGTGTCTCTGCTGTCAAACTCCTCTGGAGCCGGGACATTCCTTCTGCTGTAACTGCGGATTCCCTGCGGACGGGCGGGGCGGGAATCCCTATGCCGGAAATGCTGAGAGGGGTGGAGCCGGCGATTCCGGTAACAGCGCCGCGGTCCTGTCCCTGATGAAAGAAATGAAAATCATTTCAGGCTGTATTATCGGCTGCGCGTCGGTGCCTGCGTTGCTTTTCCTTATCGATCTGATGGGCATATTTCTGACGTTGAAGAGTTCGATGATGCTCGTTTTTATTTTTGGAAGTCGGATGCTTTTTGCTGTCGGCGGTTTGATTTTGTATGGTTATATTTTGCTGAAGACGCCGTCTCTGGCCAGAAGATGCGGCGAGCTTTGCAGGGAGGACAGATACATTGCAGAAAGAATAGACAAGGTGAGATCGCGGGTAAAGTTTCTCTGGATTTTCTTAGTTCTTTTCCTGATGTATTGCGCTGCGTTCATATATGTTTTGAATTTGTGGTGGGATCAGTTTTCGAAGATGTTTATGGGGCATTCAACTGATGGAGAAACAGAATTGCTGCTGTTGGGCACAGGCAGTTACGTCCTGTCGTTTGCGGCGCTCGTTATTCTTGACCTGATTTTTAAAGCCCTTATGCTCATCGACTTCATTAAGGTAAAGAGCGCTATTGAAAGAATGACTGTCCGGGGACGTTAGGACTCCGGCTCTTATTAGAGGACGGCAGTTGATTGCCCGGCTTTTGAGGGGAGCAGCGGCCTTTTTCAGGGACAGAGCTTTTGCGAGCTCCGTTCCGTTATCTTCTTCTGTTTCTCTTATTGTTTCCGGGATGGTTTATAATGGCGGCTAAGCTGTATTCAGCCGTCCTGCAAGTCACGCACGGCTGCCTATGCGGCTTTTAGGAGTATTTTTGAGCCGATGAGTCTTTTTTTTGAGCCTTTTTTGAGATAGCCGGGGAAAACGAAAACGGCGTTGTTTTACGAATGGAGATCAGCAGATATGAAATGTCCAGCCTGTGGTAATGAAATTGCGGATGACGCCAAGCACTGTCCCCAGTGCGGCAAGTATATCTCAAAAAAGGCCCCGGAGTTCAATGCCGGAGAAACAGCGGCAGAGCCGGCAGCTGAGCCCGCTGCAGCTGAGAGTGTCAGCGGTTCCGAAGAGCGG
>NZ_JBGVBR010000279.1:0-3663 GCF_045225735.1 Succinimonas sp.
AATAACGCTTTTCAGCGGCTCCGCCCTGTCGAAAAAGGATCTGGAAGCATGCCTGCTCCTCAAAGCAAATATCGGTCTGTTTCAGTACGATACCACCGGCAGCCTCTCCCGGGGGCGGAATTATCAGGGGATTATCACCTCGTATAATGCTCTGGGACTTCTGTCGGATCCGAACAGCGTCGCCGGCGGAGAGGACTGCTACGGCTATGAAATAACCATCGAGCCGGAACTGGTGCTCGCGGGACTGGATCTCCGCACCCGGAGCTTTGATTCCGAAAGCTCTCCCGCTGACATTATCACGTCGATTTTTCAGGAATATAACCTGCCGTGCCGCTTTGACAAGAATCTCTTTGACTGCATGCCCGATCGCGGCCAGATCGCCCAGCAGAGCGGCGAAACAGACCTTAATTTCATAAACCGCATTTGCTTCTGCTACGGCTTCAACTATGTGTTCGAGCCCTCCGGGGAGGACGCCTCCGCTCAGGCGGAAACGGTATTTTCCCGGGGCTGGCGCACCGGAAATGCCAAACAGATTTCCGGAAACACCCTCACAGGTCTTGAGGAGATCCCCTGCTCCGTCGGAGCCGCGGAATCAAAAAGCTTTGGCAGCGGCGCCATATGTCTGGATCGGATGGTGAACACCGGCTTTGCGGGATCCGGAAGCATTCATAAGGATTCCCAGGATCCCCTGCCGCCCCCCGCTTTCCTGAGCGGCTTTGAAGCCGTGCGGGGCGAGGGGCCGAAGCCGGCGGAAAATATTCTCAAATTCGGACGGGCCTCCGCAGAGGCGCTGGACAGACTGCATTCAGATCGCGTCCTCATCACCGCTCATGATTTTGCCGTGGCTCCCGGCATCAAGCTTAACATCTCCAATGAGCGCTATCTCACGGTACGGACGCGCTACAGCTTCAATATTGACTTTCCGGAAAAATTCAAAAGACCCTTGGATGTTCCGGAGGAAGAACAGGAACTCAATCTGCTTGCCGTGGCCGTCCCGCAGCCGGAAAACACGCAGGATGGCACCCTGGGCCCCCTGTGCTGCTTCGGAAGAATGCCGGATAATCCCACGGTAAAAAATGCCTTTGTCCTTTCGGCCATCCCCCGGCCGCGGCAGCGCCAGCATCAGATAGACACTCCGCGCATCCAAAGCTATGCCGCCCTGGAAACGGATGCCGGCTCATCTCCACTGATCCTGAGGGCCACCGTCACCGACAGCGACGGAAAAACTTCGTCTCCGGGAACCATTGCGCCGGCCAGCGATGATGACACCGCCTTCCCGGCTATGTTTTACGCCCTGCCGGACGGAACCTCGAAGCCGGTAAAAACCAACTTTGTAAGCTCCACCGGAGGCGCGGATCCTCTGGGTAACTTTCCTAAAACGGGACAGCGGGTACTCCTCCTGCAATCTGATAACTGCTGCTTTTTCCTGGGCTATCTCCCGGATCGGGATGCGCTGCCAGCCTACGACAGCTCCATGCGGAACGACCTTATCCTGAGCTCCTTTATGAACTCCGGCTGCACCCCGGACGCAACCGCCGGCGCGGACAAAATGCCCGGTAATTCCGACCGGGATATCAATAATCAGTATCTGGCCTTCTGCCGCTTCTCCAGCTCCGCCGTCCTCCTGGAATACCTGATCATGCAGAAAAAACTGGAAAGCTTTATGAAATGCCTGGCCCTCCGGTTCAATACCAACAAGATCACGGAAATCTGGGACAGCAAGAAATCTGATGCGGAAGGCAAACTCAATACAGTCATCAGCGCCCGGTCAGATCTGGACAAGGCCATCACGGACGGCGACAGCCAGGACAAAATCAGCAAAGCCAAAAATGCCCTGGCTGATGCCTACTCCGCTCTCGCCAAAATCGCTGATGATATTGTGGCCGCCATTAAGGCGGTAAAAAGCGTCAGCAAAAAAACAGCGGACATGATGAAGAAACAGCCCACTGTCTACACCTCCGAGGAACAGGCGCTGGAGCACCTCCTGGGACTGACCGGCTTCTCCCTGTTTTGCGACGGCGCGCACCGGGAGTACGGAGTTACCCTGGAAAACGCCGCCACCGAGGACATTACCGCGGTGGCCGGCGGCAGCCTGAAGCTCAGCGCCGGCAGCGATGTGGTCATTACCGCCGATAACACCATCACCCTGCAGGTAGGGAACTCCAGCATTTCCATTAACGGCAACACCATTGCCATGGCCGTAGCCTATTTTAAGAACAAGTTCTCCCCGTGGGACGGCAGAATCGCCCTGAGCCCCGCCACCGGAATCACTATGTCGGGCTTTCAGGTTAATGCCAAAGGACTTATGTCTGCCAGCATCGGGGACAGCTTCGGCGGCAGCCTGAGCACCAAGAACGGCTATTTGACCGTATCAGCTCCCAAGATCAAGCTCTGCAACATGAGCGGGGTGGCATTCCTCACGACCATGACAAATCTCACCGGCAGACTGGTCAATGCCATTTCGGATACCGCCTGCAAAGCCGCAGACAATGATGCCGGCGATATGGCCGCCTCCATTATCAATGACATCACCGGCTATGCCAACAGCATTTCCGGTATCATTGCCGACAGCTACGTGGCTTTCAAAAACTTTTCCAATGCCACCGAAAAAAGCACTAACCACACCAGAGCCTGGGTGAATCTGGCCATCGCCGCCGTCAACATCGCCATGAGCGTTTCCGATGTGCTGGAAAATCTGATTGCCTGCACCATTATTCAAAACGCGGACAGTGATTACAGCTTTGTAAAGCGCACCAAGGAAAACAACTATATCAGCGGTCATGACATTTATCTCATGACCACCAGCAGCGTCAGAATGGTGGCCATGATTGCTAATGCCTCTCTTCTGATGGCTGACAACATGGCCATGCCTAAAGTTTCTAGCCTGGAGCTTAATGCCGCCAGCACCGACCTCACTAGCACGGCATTCAATATTTACAGCACAATGAACCTCGATAAAGCTTCCGTTGTGTGTGGTACCAACACCGAAGTGATTTGTAAAATTAATGCTGAAGATGATAATTTTTCCGGAAATATTAGTCAGCTCATCAGCCAGCTGAGCCTGATTACTGTAAACAGATCAGCAAACGTTGGCGCGAACGTTGCCCAACAAACACTCACGGAATCCACCATCTCAAATATGCATATGAAGAACGGGACCGGCGATACCTCCATAATACCGATGGAGCAAAAAACCACGGGGACGAAGACGAATACTACCGGCATGGCAAACGAAGGCATTGGCAGCAAAGAAGGAGTCAACGGCAACAACAACAACGTCAATGCTAATATAATAGACGGCAACGCCAATCAGGTTGAGACCAAAGCTGTGGGCACACAGACAGAGGCCGTGGAAAATTCAGCCGGTGCCCTGCTAACAGACACCAAGGCTATGGAAGTAGGATAAAAAAGGAGAAAAATTATGCCCACCCCCAAAGCATCACTTACCAGCATTACCGCCACCGGAGATGTAGTTACCGGCCCCGGCAGTCCCACCAGACTCTGCAAGGGGCTCCCCACAGCCTGCAGGGGCGACGCGGTCGCCGGAGCCGTCTGCACCGGAGTGATAACCGCCACCACCGCCGTCACCAGAGTATCCATGGGACGCCCCATAGCCAATATAGGCTCAGTGGTCACCGGGGTTAATCCGATAACCGGAGTTCC
>NZ_JBGVBR010000280.1:0-34219 GCF_045225735.1 Succinimonas sp.
AGGGTCTTTTCTTTTGCTGTCAAACCAGCCATCTTCATAACGGTTTTCGTTAACTGAAATAATTTCCATGGTGGCCGGATTGCTGAGAAGACGCAGTCGCAGAGTTTCCATTATCCCGGATTTCAGTCCGAAAAATATAAGAAGCGGCGTTGCAATGGCGGTAACCGCAAACATCACGCAAAAACTCATCCTCCACTCATGAAGAATATCCTTGCATGAAATAACTGCAATAGTCAGTGCTTTTGCCATAGAATAATTATCCCAGATTACTGATTATCATTTACCTGGTATCAACGTTGATGTAATGCCGTTGCTTCTCTCAAGTTTGAAGGTCACTTCATCATCGGCATACTTATGCATGAGATTGCGATCATGACTGACTATCAAAAGAGAAGCTTCGTTTTCAATTACCGTTGCCTTGAGAAGCTTGCAGATATCTTCAGCCGAAACACTGTCCACGGCAGCAGTGGGCTCGTCTGCCAGAACCAGCCCCGGTTTGTGAATCAGAGCCCGGGCAATAGCCACCCTCTGCCGCTGCCCGCCGGAAAGAAATTGCGGTTTCTTGTTGAGCTGATCGGCAATGCCCATGGCCCGGGCCAGTTCCACAGCCCGGGTTCTTACGGTTCTGCTGTCCATGCCCAGAAGACGCCCCGGAAGCATGATATTTTCCCGGACTGACAAAAAAGGAAAAAGCCCTCCGGACTGCAGCACATAACCAATATCCCGGCCTCTGATATCAGCCTGCTCCCGGCGAGTGGCCGTAAAGAGATTAATCTCCCGCTGGCCCCGGCGCATTACGAATCGCTCAGCGGAATCAGGCTTCAGCACCAGGGCCAGGATATCCGTCAGGGTAGACTTCCCGCATCCGCTCTGGCCAACCACGGCCAGAGTTTTTCCCGTAAAAAGATCCAGCTTCGGCACAAGCAGCGTGAAGGTGGAATCATTTTTTGTACGGCTGAGACGGAGATTCCTGACACTGAGACAGTTGTTCATGGCATCAGATCCAGAGGAATCGGAGCCACATAATCATCTGCATCATCGCCTTCATTAAGGGAGATCCACTTTGCGGTATTGTCATGAATTTCCCCGTAAGCCTTTATCTTGGATTCCAGGTTGCTCAGAAATGCATTCTGTTCATCCGGTCCCCAGCTTTCCCAGACCTCGTTATTCATTTCCATAAGACGGCTCTTATAGGGCAGATTCTTAAGAAAATCCGGCACCAGTCCCGATTCCGCTATATTGCCGGCCTTGGCCAGCTTATCCGGATCCCGGGCTGCCACTGCAGAAGCAGCCTGCAGCGAGGTAAAGAAGTCATCGCCGCTGACCTGATTGGTTTCGCCGGCTACCAGCACTTCCTTAAGCAGCGTGGATATGGCGTCAAGCTGAGCCTTGGTCAGCAAAAGCTGTACCTCCAGAGACTGTCTGGTGCTGTCTTTAAGATCCTTGTCTGAAACCCATGCTTCGATATCCCGGGGCGGAGCTACATCTGCTTCATTGCCCAGCCAGGTAACAGCGGCTGCATGAAGAGCCTGATTAATGACATCTGCCGACGGACCTTTAACATTCTGAGCATCATCCTTCATAATGCTTACGGTATCCACCTGTTTGCCGGTAAAGGAGCTTTCGGCACTGGCCAGATAGTTCAAAGTTCTTTCGGTAATCATGGCGGCAACATTCTCAAAGCTCTTCATATCTGATGCGGTGATATCCCAGTAAAGAGAATCTGAAACCCCGGGATTCTGAGAAAGCGTCTTAAACTGGGTAGCCGCAATCTTGTTAAATTTCTTTGTTTTGTTCGGCTTGATGTGAATGGCAAACAGAGTAATCCCGTTATCATCAGCAAGATGACGCATGTTTTCCTGATTGAGTCCGGTTATATTCCATTCATGATCCTCCTGATGTCCCGGAGCATCGCCCACCACGATGATAATTCTGGTGGTGTTGTTACGCCAGGCGGTGTTTTTCACCGCATCATTGACTCCCGAGAACATATCCTCATCAAATGTCACGGAATCAACCTTGGTTTCCTTAACCTTGCCAATGGTCTCCGCAAAATCCTGGGCGTTTTGCAGTTCCGGAGTGAAATTGTTGGTAACATATTCCAGCCCTTCTATAGTGGCAGAATCACGGTACCCCCAGACACCGAACGCTACCTTATCGCCAAAGCTCTTGTTTTTGGCAATCTCCCCGGAAACCCGGTTCATTATTTCCCGCACCTTCTCGATGTAAGGCCCCATGCTGCGGGTGGTGTCCACAACCCAGACAATGTCGTACTTCATGTCCTTGAGATCTTTGGATTTGGATTCCGAAGTGGCATTGGACGCTGTCAGATATTCCTTGTTTTCCCGAATGTCGGATGCCTTGCGATCCTTCTCCGTGCTGTTCACCGCCACAATGTCAAGGAGACGGGATTCTCGCCCCTCAAACTCCACCACCTTGTAATCCACAATGGGCATCAGGGTAAAATTATCCGCATTATCCACGGCCATTTTCGGTTCCACAGATAAAACAGGAAAATCCCTGGAAAGCTTCTTTTTACCGGCTGCGGCCTGGTCAATATCGGAATAATATCCGTCAACCTTTGCGGTTCTGTCATCCTCGGACATGCCGATAAGAGTATTCAGAATATCTTCATCGTCAAACATCAGAACCGGACTTCTGCCATCAGGATGACTGAATGTCAGGCACATGGTTTGCTTCCATTCAAAAAGATCATTGCCCTTCATCCAGCCCTTAACGGAACCTCTGTCGTCACTGCCAATTTCGTACCAGCCCTCGCCGGAGGCAGCGGCTTCGCCCTTGGGCCTGGTGTAAACAAAATACGAAGAGAAGGTCGGGACATTGCTCTTCAGCACCTTGGTTCCTTCCGCATCAGCGTAAAGAACGGCTCCCGGACGCGTCAAAATGCGCAAAGGAACCTTGGAATCCGCTGAAACCGCCACCGGAACTCTGTTATCTCCGGCAAAAACGTCCCAGCATGAACTTCCCATAATCAGCAATGCCGCCATGGCTGTAAATAATTTTGATGTCTTCATGTCACTACCTGCAAAAATCTCAATAGCTGTTCTCAGATATGATTCTATATTCACTGAACTCCCGGCGGTTATCTTTTTATGAAATTCTTTCAATCAGATTCAAAACTTAATCCAGACATTACAGCAATATGTGAAATGGTTCAAATGAACTTATGGAAAATTCTGCCGCTAACATAGTTAAGCGGTGTCAGCGTTCCCCTGAATGAAAAGCTTATCAGGCTGCGTGCCGCATATCTGTCGCTGCTCAGGGAATCCTGAATGCCATGAGAATTGAGCCGATGAGAATTGTCTCACAGACACCAAAGGCCGGAAATGTTAGAATCCAATCTTCAGGTTCAAGGTTGCAGGAACACCGAAGCAGGCAATTACACACAAATACTACAAGGACTGGGAGGCTCCATGCGCAGTATAAAATCCGGGGGGTTTACGTTAATAGAACTGGTAGTGGTCATCGTCATTCTGGGCATTCTTGCCGCAGTGGCAGTTCCCAAATTCATGGATCTCCAGCGTGACGCCAGAATATCAAAACTGAACGGTCTTATGGCAGCCATAAAGAGCGCCGGGCATATCACCCTGAGCAAATCGGTAATCGCCGGCATAGAACAATATCCGGCCGACAATTCCGTACAAGAGCTTGACCTCCATTACCTTTGTCTTGACGGCTCTGCATCAGACAGATGCGATGTGTCAAACGGCATTGCGGTTTCCTACGGTTATCCGGCCGTGCTTAACAATCCGCCCACTATCGAGAAGGAGACATCGGGGATACTGAGAGCATTGGACATTGATTACCGAAAGCACAACGCCGCGGATCGCAAGGATCATGACTGGCAGTATAAGGTTAAAAAGGTTTCAGAACAGGATGTTCATATGCTTATAGGGCCCTCTGACATTGAACTCCCTGAATACAATGTCAGCGGCGGCGTTATCGATGAAGCTTCCAAAAAAGGGTGCTATGTTGTTTACGGAAATCCTCACAAAGATGCGAACGGCTCCATAAAAAGGGTTATTGATATCTCAACTGATGGGTGCTGACCATATTCCGCGCTCTCGGGATATTCGCTTGGCGGAAACAGAAAAGGAATGCCATTACGGACATTCCTTTCTTTTTTCCGGAAGCCTGAAAACTTAATCAAGCCGGGAAAAGAAATCCTCCACCCGGTCAGCCAGCCCCTGAGGCTTTTCTCCGATGAATACGAAATGAAGCACCTGACCATAGGCGGCGCGCAGGGAGGATACCTGCATCATTGACTTGCCGTCAACATAATCGGAATCTTCGCTCACGTTTCTGATTTTGACAGCCACAGACGGATCGCTCATGCAAATCTTTACCAGAGACGTGCAGGGTCTTACATGAAGGCCGTGCTTGCTGTTAACGGTAACGTCCATTTCCAAATTCATAATGCTACCCACCTTTATTGTTAAAAAATATCCTTAAAGAAGCTGTTTTACGACTGATCCAGGATATCAATGCTGATCAGCGCCGCAGGTTAATCAACACCATATTCCGAAAAAATCTTCTTTGCTTCCCGGGAAACAAAATAATTTCTGAGCTCCAGAGCTTTTTGCTTCTTTGCCGGATCTGTATTATGGAATACTACGGAATAGAAGTATAAAGGCTCATGAAACGAATTCGGAATCAAACAGTAAGAGCCTTTTTTAGCCACTTTGTTCTGTCTTATCATTACATACGGAACAAATCCCATCATCACCGTCCCGTTCATCACAAAGCTCATGGTCTGAAAATCATTGGCCGCATACATAAACTTTGCGGTTACCGCCTTTTCGTCCAGTTCATAGTTTTTAAGGGACTGCAGGACGGCATAGCCAGACGGCTGAATACGAGGATCTGATACGCCGATGCGCGAATAAGTGCCCTTTTTCAGGATACGGCACATGCTGTCAACAATACCGGTAACAGACCACAGAGCCAGTTTGGTGGAACCAATGGGCTGCAGCGTTCCGCGATCCGCCATTCCGCCCAGAATGTATTTCTGCGGAAAACGGAGATCATGACCGATATACATATCGCAGGTAAGCTCTCTGTTGGCAATGCGAGAATAAAGATCTGTGGCCGACCCTGCTTCAATATCGAAGGAAGCATCTCCGGATCCGCGTTCCTGCACCGCTTTAAGAGCATCATAAAGCTGTGCTACGGCACATACCTTTACCTTCTCCTCTGCGGCGTTAACAGTACTCGTTCCCCATAAAAAAGAACTCAGAAATACCGGTAATATAAAAAATTTAGAGCATCTTACTTTTAACATAATTATCTGAACAAAATATCAAACTCTCAATCCTCAACGTAACCGCTTCGGATAAGGCTTATTTCATCACGATAGCCATTCAGATCCGGCTGCGGCGTTTCCAGATAAAAGGGCAGTTTTCTCAAAACAGGATGATTCACTACCCTCATAAGAGCCTCCAGCCCAATCTGACCGCGCCCGATGCATTCATGCCGATCCTTGTGAGCTCCCAGAACATTTTTGCTGTCATTAAGGTGGATCGCCTTAAGCCGATAAAGCCCGATATGTCTGTCAAACTCCTCCAGAACCTCATCCAGCCGATTGCAGATATCGTAACCGCCATCCCAGACATGACAGGTATCCAAACAGACTCCCATTTTGTCCTTAAGCTCCACGGCGTTAATAATAGCAGCAATTTCGGCAAAGGTGCGTCCGATTTCAGATCCCTTTCCGGCCATGGTTTCCAGAAGAACGGTAGTAGTCTGTTCCTCTCTGAGAATATCATTAAGAGCTGCCGTGATATAAGAGGTGCCGATTTCCACGCCTTGCTGAACATGGGAGCCCGGGTGGAAATTATAGTAATTTCCCGGGGTATGCTCCATTCTGCGAAGATCATCCGCCATCATGTTCCTGGCAAATTCCCGGATACCGGGATCCGCGGAACAGATATTCATGGTATAGGGGGCATGAGCCAGAATGATGTTTATTCCGTGCTCCCCGCAATACTCATGAAAAGCCCGGATATCATCGGGATCCACGGGCTTGGCCTTTCCCCCGCGGGGATTTCTGGTGAAAAACTGAAAGGTATTTGCCCCGATGGAAACCGCATCTCTGGCCATGGCCAGATAACCGGAACTCATGGAAAGGTGACATCCCAAAGTCAGCATCGCCCGGTTACTCCACTGTTACAGATTTAGCAAGATTTCTGGGCTGATCCACATCGGTTCCCTTGATAATGGCCACATGATATGCCAGAAGCTGCAAGGGAATCGTGTAAATAACAGGAGAAATAACATCAGGAACCGCCGGAAGGTGAATAATCTTCATATTCTCCTCATCACGGAACCCGGAGTTCTCGGAAGCGAACACATAGAGAACGCCGCCGCGAGCCCGTACCTCCTGAATATTGGAACGCAGCTTTTCCAGAAGGTCATTCCGGGGAGCAACCACAATTACCGGCATCTCGGAATCAATCAGAGCCAGGGGGCCGTGCTTCAATTCTCCTGCCGCATAAGCCTCGGCGTGAATATAGCTGATTTCCTTAAGCTTAAGAGCTCCCTCCATTGCTACCGGACACATAACTCCGCGGCCCAGAAAAAGGGCATTTCGTTTGTTAACAAAATCCAAAGATAATTTTCTGATTATGTCATCCTGTCTGAGCACATCGCTGATAAACTCCGGAATTTTCTCCAAAGCCTGAACCATGGCTGATTCGGTTTCAGCATCAATACGCTCTTTAATCTTTGCCAGACTTCCGGCAAACAAGAGCAGAGCTAAAAGCTGAGTGGTAAAAGCCTTGGTGGAGGCTACGCCAATCTCTCTCCCGGCTCTGGTGAAAAACACCATGTCCGATTCCCGCACAATAGACGATTCCGGCACATTGCAAATGGCCAGCGAGCCCAAATATCCCTGCTGTTTGGACAGGCGCAAGGCCGCCAGCGTATCCGCTGTTTCTCCGGACTGGGAAATGGTAATGAACAAAGTGCGAGGCTGCGTCACGCTCTTCCGGTAGCGGAATTCCGAAGCAATCTCGGCATCGGCGGTAATGCCCGCAAACTCTTCAATCCAGGACTTGGCAATAAGACCGGCATGAAAGGAGGTTCCGCAGGCAACGATCTTTACATGCTCTGTTTCCTTAAAAAGTTCTACTGCTCTGGCTCCGAAAGACTCCGGCAAAAAGCGCCCGTTTCTGATACGCCCCTCCAGAGACTGCGGAATAACAATGCTCTGCTCATAGATTTCCTTCTCCATGAAGTGATGATAATTTCCCTTGGTGGCATCACCGCCAGAGGAAGCATCAGAGCTCACGGATTCTCTCGTCACTGCATTGCCGGCAGCATCCCAGACAGAAATCCTGAATCTGGAAATATCGGCAATATCACCTTCCTCCAGATAAATGAAATTATGAGTAACCGGCATCAGTGCCAGAGGATCTGACGCCACAAAATTCTCGCCCAAGCCGACACCTATGACCACCGGGCTGCCGCTTCTTATCAAAACCAGATGATCCGGCTCGGCGGAACTGATAAATACCGCGCCGTACGCCCCGCGGAGATCTTGCACCGCTGCCTTTACTGCAGAGAGCAAATCCTTTTCCGTTCTTCTGTAGTAATCCGCCAGCTTCACCAAAACCTCGGTATCCGTGTCGGACTCAAAGGAAAATCCCTCTCCGAGAAGTCTCTCCTTGATCTCCAGATAGTTCTCAATGATACCGTTATGCACCACAGCAATATTGCCGGAAACATGCGGATGAGCATTGACAACGGAAGGCGCTCCATGGGTGGCCCATCTGGTATGCGCTATGCCGGTGCCGCCGGGCAGAACGGTTTTATTCACCTCTTCGGCAAGCTCCCGGACTTTGCCTGCAGTGCGGATTCTTTTCAGATTCCCATGGTCAATAACGGCAATACCCGCAGAATCATATCCGCGATATTCAAGACGGCTTAAACCTTCCAAAAGTATCTGAGATACATCCCTCTGGGCAACAGCTCCCACAATTCCACACATAACAGGTTCCTTATTTCTTCTTAATCTTTGCCGGACGCTTCCAGCCGGGAATCATTCTAAGCGGCGCTCTTGTTATCACCAGGTTGTTATCCGGAATGTTTTTGGTCACCGTGGTGCCGGCACCGATAGTAACGCCGTCCCCCACGGTAACCGGAGCTACCAGTTGCGTATCCGATCCCACAAAAACATCGTTGCCGATTTTTGTCTGCCACTTATTGGCTCCGTCATAATTGCAGGTAATGGTTCCTGCCCCGATGTTGACGTTTTCGCCAATATCGCTGTCTCCCAGATAGGAGAGATGTCCGGATTTTGTCCCCTTGCCCAGCTTTGACTTCTTCACCTCCACGAAGTTTCCGACATGAACGTTTTCCATAAGCTCGCAGCCCGGCCGGAATCTGGCAAAAGGCCCGAGAGTGGCTCCTTCGCCAATCACCGACCCTTCAATGATCGTGTAGGGGCTGATAACGGACCCGTCCTTTATGCAGCAGTCCTTAAGAACAGAGCCGGCTCCCACAACGACATCATTCCCCAGAATCACGTCTCCTTCTATGATGACATTAACATCCAAAAAGGTATTCTGCCCGAAGGTAAGCTTGCCTCTGATATCAGCGCGAGCCGGATCCGCCACTATCAGACCTGCGGCCATATACCCCTCCAGAAGGCGTTTCTGATAATACCGTTCGGCGCAGGCCAGCTGAATTTTATTATTGATTCCGCCACATTCCATAGGATCCTCTGCCTGGAATCCGGCAACTCCGAACTTATCCTTAACAGCCAGACCGATAATATCAGTAAGGTAATATTCCTGCTGCGCATTGCTGTTTCTTACTTGTTTCAGGAGAACGTTCAGGGTGTTAACATCGGCTGCTATTACTCCGGTATTAATTTCATTGATTTGCCTTTCCGTGGCTGAACAGTCCTTTTCCTCAACAATACCGGTAATAGAACCGTCAGAAGCGCGGATGATTCTCCCCAGCCCCTCCGGATTATCCACCACGGAAGTCAGCACCCCCACCCCATGCTCCGGAACCGCATCAAGCAGTCTTTTCATGGTTTCAGCTCTTATGAGGGGAATATCGGAAACCAGAATTAAAACCCCGCTGTCTGCATCACAGCCGGGGAGAGCCTGCATGACGGCATGACCGGTTCCCAGAAGCTCCTCCTGACGCACCCAGTGGTAATCTCCCGGAGTAGCTTCGCGAACAGCATCACCGCCAAAGCCGTAAACGACATGAATTCTTTTGGGATTAAGGGTTTCAGCTTCCTTTAGAACATGCTGAAGCAGGGTTTTACCGCCAATTTTATGAAGCACCTTCGGTAAATGCGAATGCATTCTGGAGCCTTTTCCGGCCGCCAGAACGATTATTTCAAGAGATTCAAACATGTTTGCCGTAAATCCTTTTGTGTTCTGTAACAGGTACAGTCATTATAAATGAGAAAAACGCTTTTTTATTCTGCCCCCTGTCCCAAACAGAAGAAACCTGACGAATAAAAGACCGGTAAAAGGGATTCGTAACAGGCTGTGATGAGCTCAGGATAAAACAGCGCTGCCGCAGCTTTGGAAATGAGTATAGCAGCAGCATCCTTCAAAATACATAAAAACACCAAAAATGTACTAGTCAGTGCTTAAAATTCCGCGGTCTCGCCTGTTTCATCCCTGAATCAGGCCAGTTTTAAGAATCACCGGGTAAAGTTATCCTCAGACCAGAAAAATAAAGCCGCTCTCGAAAGAACGGCCTTTCCTGAAATTGAAACAATCTTATTTTATTCTGCCCTTTCTGGACAATTCTATGGCTTTCAGCTGGGAGATAGCCCGGGACAGCTGAGACAGGGCCTGGGAGTATCCCTTGTCCGGAGTGGCATTGGCAAGCATTTCCTCTGCCTCTCTCTTTGCCTCAAGAGCCTTGGATTCTTCGATATCCTCGCCTCTCATGGCTGTATCCGCAAGGATGGTCACACTCTTGGGCTGTACCTCCAGCACACCGCCGCTCACAAAAACAATTTTCTTGTCACCTTCAAGAGTAGTATAGGAAACATTGCCTGAAGGAATGGTGGTGAGCAGAGGACTATGCCCGGGAAGAATGCCAAGCTCACCCAAAGCTCCTCTTACATGAACACCTGCAACCTGACCGGAAAAAATTCTCTTCTCCGCGCTGACGATCCGGAGATGAATTTCTCTGCGGCCTTTATTTTCAGATGACTTGCTGTTGTCTGTCATAGGTCAGTCCTTAAAGCTTCTTGGCGTTCTCAAGCACCTCGTCAATGGAACCTACCATATAGAAAGCCTGTTCCGGGATGGAGTCGTACTCGCCATCGATAATTCCCCTGAAACCTCTGATGGTCTCCTTCAAAGGCACATACTTGCCCTCGCGTCCGGTGAACACTTCTGCCACACTG
The DNA here is from genome assembly GCF_045225735.1 of Succinimonas sp. Lineage (NCBI taxonomy): Bacteria > Pseudomonadati > Pseudomonadota > Gammaproteobacteria > Aeromonadales > Succinivibrionaceae > Succinimonas > Succinimonas sp. Next base: position 10,406 of record NZ_JBGVBR010000280.1, read on the forward strand.
AACGGCTGCGACAGGAATCTTTCGATCTTTCTGGCTCTGGCAACGGTGAGCTTATCATCTTCAGACAGTTCGTCCATGCCCAGAATCGCGATAATGTCCTTAAGCTCCTTGTAGCGCTGCAGCACGCTCTGCACCCCGCGTGCGGCTTCATAATGCTCATTGCCGACAATCTGAGGATCCAGCTGTCTTGAGGTTGAATCCAGAGGATCCACCGCAGGATAAATACCAAGAGCGGCAATCTGTCTGGAAAGAACGATGGTGGCATCCAGATGGGCAAAGGTAGTGGCCGGGCTGGGGTCTGTCAGGTCGTCTGCCGGAACATAAACAGCCTGAACAGAGGTAATAGACCCCTTGGAGGTGGAAGCAATTCGCTCCTGAAGCATACCCATTTCTTCAGCAAGTGTCGGCTGGTAGCCTACGGCGGAAGGCATTCTTCCCAAAAGGGCGGATACCTCTGTGCCTGCCAGTGTGTAACGATAAATATTATCTATAAACAGCAGCACATCACGTCCCTGATCCCGGAATTTTTCAGCCACGGTAAGTCCGGTAAGAGCTACACGGAGACGGTTCCCCGGAGGCTCGTTCATCTGGCCGTAGATCATGGATACCTTGTCCAAAACCTTTGACTCCTGCATTTCAAAGTAGAAGTCATTGCCTTCTCTGGTACGCTCGCCCACGCCGGTAAATACTGACAGACCAGAATGAGCCTTGGCAATATTGTTTATAAGCTCCATCATGTTCACGGTTTTGCCTACGCCGGCGCCGCCGAACAGACCAACCTTGCCGCCCTTGGCAAACGGACAGATGAGGTCAATAACCTTAATTCCTGTTTCCAGAAGTTCAGTGGTATTTGACTGATCCTCATAGCTGGGAGCGCTTCTGTGTATTACCCATTTTTCCTTTTCGCCGATAGGGCCCTTTTCATCAACCGGATCCCCCAGAACATTCATAATGCGTCCCAGAGTTTCTTCTCCTACCGGAATCTTGATAGCCTCTCCGGTATCAGTAACCCGAGCTCCGCGCGCCAGTCCGTCGGAGGTGCCCATGGTAATGCAGCGTACCAGGCCGCCGCCAATCTGCTGCTGAACCTCAAGTATCAGCTTCTTGTCACCTTCAACTTCAAGTGCGTTATATACCTTCGGCACCTTGTCATTCGGGAATTCCACATCCACTACAGCACCGATGATTTGAACCACCACACCCTGTGCGGCTTTCTGATTGTCAGTCATGTGTACCTTCTAAAAATTAACGTTATCTATACTGCAGCGGCCCCGGAAACTATTTCAGTAATTTCCTGAGTAATACCGGCCTGCCGGGCTTTGTTATAAACAAGCTGTAAATCCGAAACCAGACCGTCAGCGTTTTCGGTAGCGGCCTTCATGGCCACCATGCGAGCGGACTGTTCAGATGCCAGATTTTCGACAACTCCCTGGTATACCATGGCTTCTATATATCTCTTGAAAATCTGATCCAGTATGTTCTTTGCATCAGGTTCATAGATATAGTCCCAGCTGTCTCTTTTAACAGTGGTTTTCTCAGCCTCGGTAATGGGAAGAAGCTGTTCGATAATCGGTGTTTGCACCATGGTATTAACAAAACGGTTGTAAACCAGACAAAGCTTGTCAATCTCGTGGTTGTCAAAAGCCTGAAGCATCAGTCTCACAGAACCGATAAGACTTTCAACTGAAGGATTGTCCCCCATGCCTGAAGCATGAGCCAGGGTTTTCACCCCCACGTGGCTGAAAAAGCCAATCCCCTTGCTGCCGATTACCGCTATCGAACTTTTAATGCCTTTTTCATCATCTTTTTTTATCTGATTAAGCACCAGCTTGAAAAGATTAATGTTAAGGCCGCCGCACAGTCCGCGATCCGTAGAAACGATGATGTATCCGACATTCTTAACCGGACGGGACTTAGCATAAGGATGCCTGTACTCCAGATGCCCCAGAGCAATGTGCCCGATAAGAGTGCGCATGGTCTCTGCATACGGACGGCTTTGAATCATCTTGTCCTGGGCCTTCCGCATTTTTGATGCCGCCACCATCTGCATGGCTTTGGTAATCTTCTGGGTGCTCTTTACACTGGCGATCTTAGTTCGAATTTCCTTGGTGCCTGCCATATTCGCTCCTCATGCAGAAATATCAGAATTTCTGAGTTTCCTTGAATTTGGTGAGCAAATCAGCAAGCTTTCCTACAACATCATCGTTGTAGACAGGATTCTCTTCGATGCTTTTCATAAGATCAGCAAACTCAGTCTGCGCATAGTGCAAAAGAGAACTCTCAAAGCTGGCCACCTTCTTCAGTTCAACATCCTCCAGGAAGCCTCTTTCCACGGCAAACAGAAGCAGGGCCTGTTCCGCTACCGTCAGCGGAGCATATTGCTTCTGCTTCATAAGCTCAGTTACCTTCTCGCCGTGATTAAGCTGCTTTCTGGTAGCTTCATCAAGATCTGAAGAAAACTGGGAGAACGCTGCCAGCTCACGGTACTGCGCCAGAGCTGTTCTGATACCGCCGGAAAGCTTTTTGATAATCTTGGTCTGAGCGGCGCCGCCTACACGGGATACAGAAATACCAGGATCCACCGCCGGTCTGATACCGGCATTAAAAGACTGGGTCGTCAGGAAGATCTGGCCGTCTGTAATTGAAATCACATTGGTAGGCACAAATGCTGACACGTCTCCCGCCTGGGTTTCAATAATAGGCAGGGCGGTAAGAGAACCTGTCTTTCCTTTTATTTTTCCCTGAGTGATGGATTCGATGTACTCGGCGCTGACACGAGACGCTCTTTCCAGAAGACGGGAATGCAGATAGAACACGTCTCCGGGGAAAGCCTCACGCCCAGGCGGACGGCGCAGCAAAAGGGAAATCTGGCGATAAGCAACAGCGTGCTTGGAAAGATCATCGTAAACAATCAGAGCATCCTCGCCGTGATCTCTGAAGTACTCGCCCATGGCGCAGCCGGCATAAGGAGCCATGTACTGCAGCGCTGCGGTATCAGAAGCGGATGCCACTACCACGATGGTATTCTTAAGAGCGTCATGCTCTTCCAGTTTGCGTACCACATTGGCTATAGTTGAAGCTTTCTGACCGATGGCAACATAGATGCATTTAACGCCATAATTCTTCTGGTTGATGATGGTATCTATGGCCAGAGCGGTTTTGCCCACCTGACGATCCCCGATGATAAGCTCGCGCTGGCCACGTCCAATGGGAATCATGGAATCGACGGACTTATAACCTGTCTGAATGGGCTGATCCACCTTATAGCGAGCAATAACGCCCGGGGCAATAACATCTACCGGAGCAAAACCGTCATTGCTCACCGCGCCCTTGCCGTCAACCGGATTGCCCAGGGTATCAACTACCCGTCCCAGAAGACCGGGACCTACCGGAACCTGAAGAATCTTGCCTGTGCATCTGACCTTCATTCCTTCGGTCAGATCACCGGAAGGCCCCAGCACAATCGCTCCCACGGAATCACGCTCAAGATTGAGAGCGAGACCATATCGGTTTCCCGGAATTTCAATCATTTCACCGGACATTACACCGCTTAAACCGTGAATACGAACAATGCCATCGGAGACAGATACAATGGTACCTTCATCCTTGCTTTCGGCAGACACGGAAAATTGAGAGATCCTCTGTTTGATAAGATCTACAATTTCGGTTGAATTTAACTGCATATGATATTCCCTAGTTTACGAACCAAGCGAAACAATCAGTCTGTTGAGACGTGTACGTATGCTGGCATCAAAAACCTGATCCTTAACCTTCACCGTAAAACCAGCCATCAAAGAAGGATCTGTTACTGTTTGTATCCTGACCGAGGACACACCGAATTTCTTCTGAACCTTTTCCTTTATGGACGCAAGAACATCCTCGGAGAGAGGTCTCGCTGATGTTACAACAGCGCTGAGCGAATCTTTTTTGTCATCGGAATAATTCTGATACTCGGAAAGAATGTGCGGAACAAGCTTAAGTCTTTTATTTTCGAGAAGGAGCCTGAAAAAATTGGTCTGCTTCTCATCCATAAACTCCTTAAGAATCCCCGAAGCGTACTTTACAGTATCCTCAGCGGCGCCAACCTCAGCTTTTTCAGTGATATCCGAATATTTAACCAATGCCGCAAGGGCGGTAAGGTAACCCAGCCATGAATCAAGAGCATTATTTTCATCGGCATAGGAAAATGCCGCTCTTGCATAAGGTCTGGCCACTGTTAAATCATCAGCCATAAAAATCCTCAGAAATTCTTCAGGGCGTCGTTAATCAATGCCTCGTCTGACTTGGAATCCAGCTTCTGTCCTAAAATCTGCTCGGCGCCTGCGGTGGCCAGCTGGGCAATCTGCTTGCGAAGCTCCTCTCTGGCTTTATTCTGAGCTGTCTGAATGTCAGCCTCAGCGGACTTAACGATCCGAGATTTTTCAGCCTTTGCTTCCTGCTGAGCAGAATCAATCAGCTTAGATCTCTGGTTTTCAGCCTGTTCAACAATTTCCTGAGCCTTGTCTTTGGCCTCGGAAATGATTTTTTCGGCATTGTCCTGAGCAAGAGCAACACTCTGTCTGGCCTTGGCGGCATCATCAAGACTTTTCTTAATTTCGTTCTGACGATCAGTGATAGCCTTCATCAGAAGCGGCCAGATCCAGAACATACAGATGAAAGTGAATATTAAAAACGCTATCATCTGTATCAAAAAAGTTATATTGAAACTCACAATACAACCCCTTTTGCCACTATACGGCGAACAGCAGGTAAAGTCCCAGACCGATGCCAATCATAGGAATGGCGTCCACCAGACCCATTACGATAAAAAAGTTAATGCGCAGGGTGTTAATATAGTCAGGCTGGCGGGCTGCGCCTTCCAGAAACTTGCCGCCGAGAATGCCGATGCCGATAGCGCCGCCGATAGCAGCAAGCCCCATCATGATGCCGGCTGAAAGATATGCAACAGCTTGAAGATCCATAAATAACTCCTTTGTCAAAAATTACTCATCCTTGGTACTGGCCAATGACAGATAAACGATGGTAAGTACCATAAAAATGAAAGCCTGCAGGGTGATAATCAGAATATGGAACAACGCCCATACAACGTCCACCAGACCTCCCAGAAAACCGCCGAGAGGGACGGGGCCTATGAGCACTGTAAACAGCACTGTTATCAAAATGAAGATGATTTCGCCGGCGTACATATTCCCGAAAAGTCGCAGGCCCAGCGATATAGGCTTCGATAACAGGGACACAATCTCGAGACACATGTTCACGGGAACCATGAAAACGGAATCAAAGGGATGCCGGGTATAGTCTTTAACAAAGCCCGTAATCCCTTTGTACTTTATGCCGTAAATAATAATCAGCAGGAATACGGAGCACGACATGGCCAGAGTGATGTTTACGTCAGCAGAAGGCACCAGACGCAGATACGGCACTCCGATGTAAGAGCAAATCTGAGGAATCAGATCCACTGGAATAAGATCCAGAAGGTTCATCAGAAATACCCACATGAAGACAGTAAGCGAAAGCGGAGCAATCAGTTTATTCTTTACTGAAAACATGCTTTCCACGGTGTCATTGACGAAAGTTATCACCATCTCAATGGCGCAGAGAAATTTATTGGGGATTTTGCTCTTAGCAGACAGACGCACCGCCGCGCCGAACAGAGCCAGAAAAACAAACCCCATGACAATGGATATCAGCGTGGAATCTATGTTTATCACCGTAGGGCTGAAAATCGGTTCTTTGGTACCATGCTCCATAACGGGAATGCACTTTCCGGATCCCAGATCCGAATATTTGCAGTCAGTTGCATGGAATTTTATCAGGCACTGTTCCTCTGTTGCCGGACTGGCCATGCATTTGCTCGTCATGCCATCGCCACACAGACATTCATTGAAATCGTAAACGCTGTCAACCTTTTTGCTATGAAGAACATTTCCCGTGCTCAGATCAATCTGCAAAAAGTTCAAATGGTGCGTTATATACTCCTTGGTATCAAACCCCGGAGATGTAAAAAGGGAACCCTGCTGTTCCTCCTGGGGATTGTTTTGTATATCATCAGCCATAGATCAAACCCTGATTCACCGACAGCTTTTTCTGACAAATGCCACAAAAAGAGCAAACACTTCCGCCACAATAGCAGTAAAGAAAACAAATAACGTTAATGAAACAAATTTCAGGCATACAGACACCAGCGCCGCAAACAGAACTAACTTTATAAGCTTGCCCAGCATCATTTCCGCAAAAATCACCGGAGCGCTAATCTTTCTGTGATTTATGGAAGCCATGTATAGATAAGCAACCTCCGGAAGCAGAACGGCGCATCCGCCAAGAAAACCTGAATAAAAAGCCTTGGCCGCCAGAAAGGAACTTCCGGTGCATATTCTGAGTATAACCGGCCAGACACTCAGCTGCACCAGAAAGGAGAAAGCCATGATATGTATTATCTGGGTCTTCATCTCCGGCACTGAGCCGACCTGTTTCATATACGCGTAACCTGTCTATTATTTTAACCGCTTTGATGTATTTGTAAATTTATTGGATCCTTGTTGAAAAATCAACAATCAGAGCTCCAGAAGATCCTTAATTTTTTGCAATTCGTCAATATTTGAGTAACTTAATATCAATCTTCCACGGTTTTTGCCAGAACTTACACATTTTACATTGTAATCGGCAAGCTTATTTGACACAGTTTCCTGAAAACTCTCAAAAACAGGATCCTCTTTAGGTGTCTTTTCTTTTTTCGGAGAAATGATGGATTTCACAAAATCTTCAGTTTTTCGCACTGACATTTCTTTCTGAATGACCGTAATGGCGGCAGATTCCTGTTTTTCCGGATCCGAAATAGCCAAAAGAGCCTTTGCATGTCCGGCAGTGAGATCTCCGTTAATCAGAAATGACTTAACCTTTTCGGAAAGATCGTTGAGACGAAGGATATTGGTAACCCCTGAACGGGATTTGCCAACGGTTTTGGCCAGTTCCTCATCGGTGCAGGAGAGATTTTTCTTAAGCTTCTCCAGGCCTTGAGCCTCTTCAATGGGGTTAAGGTTCTCACGCTGCAGATTCTCAATCAGCGCTATAAGCATGGCATCTCTGTCTGAAACGTTCCTTACAATGCAGGGCACCTGGGACAGTCCGGCAATTTTAGCGGCCTGCCATCTTCTTTCACCGGCCAGTATTTCATACTGCCCGTTTCCCAGGGACCTTACAGCAATGGGCTGAATAATCCCCTGAGATTTTATTGATTCGGCAAGCTCAGTAACCGAATCAGGATCAATTTCTGCCCGAGGCTGAAACTTCCCTCTTTGCAAACAGGAAATATCAATGTTTCTGAGTCCGTCTGAAGCATCAGACAGGCTGTTAGATGATGAAGATGCGTTATGCTGCAGTAACGCATCAAGACCGCGTCGACCAAGTCCGGCCATATCCCCTCCGATTATCAAAATTTATTGTTCAGCCTGTTCCGATTCCTCGTCATCCTGCATTCTGAGAATCTCGCCGGCCAGCGCCAGATAGGCCCTTGCCCCCAGAGAGCTTTTGTCATAATAGTAAACCGGTTTACCGTAGCTTGGAGATTCTGCCAGTCTCACGTTTCTCGGAATGATAGTCTGATAAACAGAGCCTTTAAAGTTCTCCTTAAGATTGTCAGATACATCTGAGGCGAGTTTTGCTCTTTTGTCAAACATGGTGCGCAGAATCCCCTCGATTCTGAGCCTAGGGTTCAGATTATCCTTGATCTGTCTGACGGTATCCATAAGATCCGTCAGACCTTCCATGGCAAAGTACTCGCACTGCATGGGGACTATAACCGAATCCGCCGCGCAAAGAGCGTTTACAGTAAGCAGGTTTAATGCCGGAGGACAGTCAATGAAAATAAAATCATAATTGTCTCTTATTGCTTCCAGCGCGTTTTTAAGCCGGTTTTCTCTGGCAAAAAAATTCATCAGTCTGACACCGGCTGCGGTTAAATCAGAATTTCCGGGCAGGATGTCATAACCGCCGGTTTCGCTATGGAGAATGACCTCGCTTGCCGGGGTTCCGTCAATAATCACATCATATATGCTTTTTTTAAGATCAAACTTGCTTATCCCGCTGGCCATGGTGGCATTTCCCTGCGGATCCATATCGGCAATCAGCACCTTTTTCTGCGTTGCCAGGGAGGCTGCCAGATTTATGCATGTGGTGGTCTTTCCAACGCCGCCTTTTTGATTTGCAAGTGCAATTATTTTACTCACTTTTAATTATTTCCTTTTAATCAGTCTTATTAAGTGTCTTTGTCCAAGTGTTTTGTTAACTTGAATGCGTATTATATCCAAAACTTCAAATTCCTTTGAAAGCTCTTTTAGTTCATTCTCAGGAACCTCTCCCTTGAGGGCCAGAAATTCTCCGTTTTCAGCTGGAATGTTTTTGCAAAGCTCCAGCATATCCGGAAGAGAAGCAAAAGCTCTGCTGATAACCCCGTCGATGGCAACCGGCGGGGTAAAAAGTTCGCATCTAGTCTGTTCCGGAAAAATATTCTCAAGCCGGAGCTGTCTTTTGACCTCCCTTTGAAAATTGATTTTCTTGCCCAGGCTTTCCAGCAGGTAAAAATTCTTTTCCGGAAACAGGATAGCCAGCGGGATTCCGGGAAATCCCGGTCCGGAGCCGGCATCAGCATAGTTTTGTCCTGTAATGAACGGAGCTACGGAAATGGAATCAGCTATATGCTTAAGGATGATGTCCGGCCCTTTTTTTATAGATGTCAGATTATAAACACGGTTCCATTTCATGAGAAGCTCAGTCAGAGCCAGAAGCCGGGAGATCTTTTCATCGTTCACGCATGCTTCCAGATTCATGGCTCTGACCTCGGAGACGAGCAATCCTCTCAGTTCATTCATTATCCTTTACTCCCAGAAGGCCCATTCTTTTTAAATGAATCAGCAGAATTGATATTGCAGCCGGGGTTACTCCGGAAATTCTGGAAGCTTTTCCGATGGTTTCCGGCTGAAAATCATTCAGCTTCATTACGATTTCCGTGGACAGACCAGGAATTCCGCTGTAATCAAAATTCGCCGGGAGGTAGGTTTCCTCATTTCTGATCTGCTTCTGAATTTCATCAAGCTCGTTCTCGATATAGCCCTGATATTTTACCTGAATTTCCACTTGCTTCTGAGCCTGTTCTGTAGCGGCAATGGGGGTTAGGCCCGTAGCCTGCATCAGCTTCGCAAAAGTCATTTCCGGGCGTCTGAGAATCTCTTCCAGATTCTGTTCTTTTCCTAAAGGGGAATTCAGTGCCGGGTTAAGCTTTTCTGCATAGCTGTTGTTGGGCGAAGCCCATGTATCTCTGAGTCTGCTTTTTTCTTTTTCTATCTGCTCCATTTTGTTCTCAAAAAATGACCATCTCTCGTCGCTTATAAGTCCGAGAGATCTGCCAATGGGAGTAAGCCGAATGTCAGCATTATCTTCTCTGAGCAGAAGTCTGTATTCGGCTCTTGAGGTAAACATTCTGTAGGGCTCGTTGGTTCCCAGGGTACAAAGGTCGTCCATAAGCACACCGATGTAAGCCTGGTCTCTGCGCGGACTCCATCCTTCCTTGCCCTGACACCTGAGTCCGGCGTTTATTCCGGCCAGGCATCCTTGAGCTGCGGCTTCTTCGTATCCGGTGGTGCCGTTTATCTGGCCTGCCAGGAACAGGTTTTCTATGAATTTGCTTTCCATAGTAGCCTTAAGATCCCGCGGATCAAAAAAGTCATATTCTATGGCATAAGCAGGGCGTACCAGTTCAGCATTTTCCAGGCCTTCCATTGAATGAACCATTTCCGTTTGCACGTCAAACGGCAGGCTGGTGGATATTCCGTTGGGATAGAGCAGGTTGGTGTATAGGCTTTCCGGTTCGATAAAAATTTGGTGCGAGTTTTTATCTGGGTACCTCATTATCTTATCTTCAATTGAAGGACAGTAACGCGGACCTACGCTATGGATTACCCCGGCGTATAACGGGCTGCGATCCAGGTTGTTTCTTATTATTTCATGTGTTTTTTCATTTGTTTTTGCTATGTAGCAGCATATCTGTTCCGGATGATCTTCTTTTTTACCCATAAAGGAGAATACCGGGATATCCTTGTCAGGCTCCTGTTTTTGCAGCTTTGCAAAATTTACTGTTCTTTTATCGATTCTGCAGGGCGTCCCGGTTTTCAGTCTGCCCATTCTTATAGGGTAACTGTGCATCTGCTCAGCCAGCTTTATTGATGCCTGTTCTCCGGCACGGCCTCCGCTGTAATGGTTCAGACCTATATGTATGAGTCCGTTTAAGAATGTGCCAGTACATAGAATTACTGTTTTTGCCCTGATTTGTATTCCGGCTTCGGTTTCAGCTCCTGTTACCTTGTTTCCGTCAAACAATAGCCCTGTGCAGGGCTGCTGAAAAATATGCAGGTTAGGGTAGTTTTCCAGTATCTTTCTGATTTCTATTTTGTACAGTATGCGATCCGTTTGCGCTCTTGTCGCTCTTACTGCTGGTCCTTTGCTGGAGTTAAGAGTTCTGAACTGGATGCCCGCATGATCAACTGCTGTGGCAGTGACGCCGCCAAGAGCGTCAATCTCTTTAATTAAGTGCCCTTTTCCTATTCCTCCGAAGGCGGGATTGCATGACATTTCTCCCAGCGTTTCTATATTGTGCGTGAGTAACAGGGTATTCAGTCCCATGCGTGCGCTGGCAGTGCATGCTTCAATTCCGGCATGCCCTCCGCCTACAACTATGACGTCAAATTCCTGGTGATGAAACATTTTGTGTGTTCTCCGCTTGGACGCTGTGATTTTGAGTTTGGGGTATTTTAATGTTTTTTGTTCTTAACGTCATTGTGTTGCTTAAGCTTCGGGTAACTTAGCGGCGATGTAAGCTGACTTCCGTACATCAGCAATGGCTGGCTTTTGTTTGCGGCGGCCTTTTTCTTTCTTTTTTTCTTTTCTTAATTAATGATTCTTTTTCTTCTTTTTCTTGTGCCGCTTTTGCTGTTGATAACCATTTTCGGACTTTATTTTATAATGGTTTAACCCATTTCAGCATTTGTGCTTTCGCTGTGCCTTTCCAGTGTCGTATTTGTTGATAACTATAGTACTTGTTAACATGTTTATAAGTTATCCACTTTTATCCACTAATTGTTAATATCTTTTTTACAGGTTGTTGACAACCATATGTGTTTCATAGTTATCAACAATTCTCTGAGGATGCACAGGTTGTTTTCATTCTATTATCATTGTTATACACAGAATTGTTAACAAGTTTGGTTTCAGCTGCATTGCCAAAGATCCTGTATTGCTGGAAAATCAGCGCCGCAAGTCAAAAAAAAGAGGAGTACTACTCCTCTTTTACCTGATTTTACCGTATTGGGTCAGTTAGATACGCTTTTTGAATTCGTTGGTTCTGGTGTCAATTTCAATCTTGTCACCGGTCTTAACGAAATCAGCTACGCTGATGGTAAAGCCTGTTCCTTTGAGAGTGGCCGGCTTAGTAACCTTGCCAGATGTGTCGCCGCGTACGGAAGGTTCGGTGTATTCAACTTCTCTTACGATGGTTATCGGTAATTGCACGCCAATGGCCTTGCCGTTATAAAAGGTTACGGTGCACTCATCTTCCATGCCGTCAACGATGTAGTTTATTACATCCCCAAGGAAGTCCTTTTCGATTTCAATCTGATTGTATTCCTCATCCATGAACACATAAAGAGGATCGGCGTAGTATGAAAAGGTGCAGGTCTTGTGTTCCAGAATGACATCATCAAGCTTTTCGTCAGCTTTAAAAACAGTTTCGGTGCCGCCTTCGCTGAGAAGGTTTTTCAGTTTCATTTTTACTACAGCGGCATTGCGGCCGGATTTGTTGAATTCAGTCTTGAGAACTACCATCGGGTTGTTGCCAACCATAATCACGTTCCCGGTGCGGATTTCTTGAGCGATTTTCATTTGTTTACCTTAAGATTGTTCTGGGCTTTTTGGATAAAGCTGTCCAGATGTGTACTTAAATTTCCCATATTAAAAAGCTTTTCTGCCCATTTTGCAGACAGAGCGCAGATTTCGGGGTATTTTATCATAAAATCGCAGAAAATTGACAAGGCCTCCTTTGCTTGCTTGCTGTCTTCATTATCGCGCTTTATCTCAGAATCGTTCAGACTCGTAAAGGCTTTTTCTATTGTCTCTTTCAGGCGCGGCAGACAATCTGCGGTGTACAGGTCGGTAAATGCCTTCAGTTTTATGAGGTGGGCTCCTTCATCCTGGCGGTAGATATGCCAGATAAAAGGGACACCGGTCATATTGGCCTGCGCAAAGGAGTCCTCACCTCTTATAACATTTAAGTCCATGGCCTTCAGCACATCATTAAATTGTTCCTGAGGAAGCATTTTAAAAGATACTGCGGTAATATTCTGGCTTTCTGCCATAAGTTTTATGAAGTTGCTGTTATTTTTTAAGAATTCAGTGCTTCTCCCTTCTGGGAGAAAAAGCATTGTTTTTCCTTTTATGTTTGTAATAGCCCTGATCAGATGAATAAGGGATTCGTTTTCATAAGTAAATATCAGAACCTTGAAGAATTTATTTAAGTCCTGGCTGATATGAAGAATTCTGGTTACGTTTGATATGGCCTCCTCTTTTGATTTTGTATAAATTATTTCTTCAAAATTCAGGCCTCCTGTTTTATTTGTAAATCCCGGAAAAAAGAAGAATTTACTGATATTGTTATTTTGCAGTGACGGCAGTTCATGGCAGCTTTCTACCCATTCTTCGGCGCTCAGATAGTCAAGATTGATCCAGATGGTGGTAGCGGCGAAAGTCCTGATGATGACATCGGGCAGGCGGCATTGAAAGGCTTCGATAACAGTACCGGCAGGTTTGTAGCAGAATTCTCTGTAAAAGTCCTTTTTGTCAGCTGCATCATCAGACATCCAAAACCTTATTTTGAGATTATTGGCAATTAATTGTTCCTGTTTCTGAGGGCATGATGGCATTTCATTATTGCAGCGACATCTGTCATCAATGCCTGGATTCAGTTTTTTTAATACCCTGAAATTATCAATAAAAAGCGTTACAGTATAGCCGCGAGTACTGAGGATTCTGGCCAGTCTGTAGGTAACCCCGGCATCCCCATAGTTATCAATTACCTGGCAAAAAATATCTATGCTTTTGTCATTTGTCACTTTTATTTGCCCACGCAGAATGTATTGAATATGTTGCTTAGAAGATCGTCAGCAGTATATTTGCCAGTTATTTCATTTAAACTGTTCTGAGCTATTTTAAGGTCTTCGGCAGCTATTTCCATATTTGCATTATTGTTCAGGTTGGCTTCTGCATTATTCAAAGCCTTAAGAACTTTATCCATGGCGTTTAAATGTCTTCTTCTTGCGGAAAAAATACCTTCTGTAGTATTTGCATATCCGGCAAAATGTTTGATATGTTCTTTTAATTCCAAGAGACCTGTTTTTGACTTTACTGAAATTTTTATATATGTGTTATTTTGCAATTCTTCTGGTATTTTAAAATCAGTTTTTTTGTCTGTTTTGTTAAATAATATTGTGCATGGAATTTTATTCTCAGTGTTTTTAATAATTTCTTCAAAAAGAGCTATCTGTTCCTGACTGTCATTTCCTGATATATCAAATAAAAACAGAATTCGCGAGGCCTTTTGTATCTCATTCCACGATCTGTTTATGCCAATTTTTTCCACTGCATTGTCTGTATTGCTGCGAAGACCGGCGGTGTCTGTTATATGAACAGGCAGTCCGTCAATATTGATAGTTTCCCTTATGGTATCTCTGGTAGTGCCGGCAATGTCTGTTACTATCGCCCGTTCCACTCCCAGAAGTTCATTAAGAAGAGATGATTTTCCGGCATTGGGTCTTCCGGCTATGACTATGTTTATTCCTTCGTTCAGCAGAATTCCCTGTTTTGCAGCGTTCCTGATATCCTGAACCTTATCTTTCAGAACCTGCAATTCCTTCAGAACATCTCCTTCGCTGACAAAATCAATGCTTTCATCGGGAAAATCTATGGTTGCTTCTACATAGGTTCTGATTTTTATTAAAGCATTCAAAAGTTCGTAAACCTTCCCGGAGAAGGATCCTGAAAGAGAATTTACTGCTGATTTTGCAGCCTGAATGCTGGTTGCGTTAATAAGATCCTGTATGGCTTCAGCCTGAGTAAGATCGATTTTCCCGTTTAGAAAAGCTCTTTTGGTAAATTCTCCAGGATCGGCCAGTCTGACTTTATCGATCTTAAGTATTTCCTGCATTAAGCGGTTGAGCACTATAGGCCCGCCATGACATTGAAATTCCACCACATCTTCACCGGTATAGCTGTGCGGTTCTTTAAAATAAATGACCAGTCCTTCGTCTATCTTATTGCCGTTGCTGTCCCGAAAATCGGTGTAGGACGCAAAACGGGGAGATGTCTGCTTTCCGGTGATTATTTTTTCAGCTTCGCCTGCTTTTGCTCCTGAAACGCGGATGATTCCCACTCCGCCGTGTCCGGCAGGTGTGGCCACAGCCGCTATGGTTTCCTCGCTGTAATACATGCTTTGTCCTCGAATAATAAAAAACTCAGGATTTTACCCCTGAGTTTTACTGTTTTTTTGTTACTGCATCAAGCCGTTATTTAACCGGATTCTTCATGCTCAAGCCCTTTTTCTCCAGAGCTCTGAAGATAACGAACTGCTGGGCTATGGTAAAGATGTTGGATACCAGCCAGTACAGAGTCAGACCTGCCGGGAAGGTGCAGAACAGTCCGGTGAAAATAATCGGCATCAGCATCATTATTTTCTTCTGCATGGGATCTGTTATGGTAGTAGGGGACATCTTCTGAATTAACAGCATGGTTACTCCCATAAGAATTGGCAGCACAAAATAAGGATCGTATGCTGACAAATCCTGAATCCATAGGCAGAAAGCAGAATGTCTGAGTTCTGTTGATTCCATGAACGTCCAGTACAGCGCTATGAAGATAGGCATCTGAATCAGAATAGGGAGGCAGCCTCCTAAGGGATTAACCTTTTCTTTCTGATAAAGCTCCATCATGGCCATGCTGAGCTTCTGGCGGTCATCCTTATACAGCTCTTTGAGCTCGTTCATTTTTGGAGTAAGGATCCGCATTTTGGCCATGGAAACATACTGCTTCTTGGTGAGCGGATACATCAGAGAGCGTACCAGGATAGTGAGTATTATGATGGCAACACCCCAGTTCGGGAATACCTGATGTATGAACTCTAATGCGTAATACAGCCATATGGACAGGAAAGAGAGCCAGCCGTAATCCACAGTCAGTTCCAGATGAGGGGAAACCTTCTTCATTTCATGAATGTCTTTAGGTCCCATCCACAGTATATTTGAAAGTGTGGCTTTTTCTCCCGGATTGATAGCTATATCCTGGGAACGAATGCCAACAACTGCGGTTTCTTCTCCGTCCTTTCCATATGAAAAAATGGTGTTGGAGGTATTTTCTGCTCCTATCCAGGCAGCAACAAAATAATGCTGAATCATGCTGATCCAGCCGCCTTTTGACGAATGGACGTTTTCAGGCTGTTTTAACTCGCCGATGTCGGTAAAGCTTTCCTTCTGATATTTGGTATCGGAGGTGGAATATGCCATACCCCGGTATGCGGAGGTGCCGAACATTCCTGAATTAAGATCCGGATCGTTAACCGATTGCTCCAGCGAGGAGATCTGGGCAATTCTTAAAGGCTGGGACAGGTTGGAAACTTCAAAGGATACCCGGATTTCATGGGAGCATCTTTCAAAAGCAAATATCTTGTTTACGCTGATGCCGTCAGATGTTGTTCCTGTCAGAGTCACCACGAGGCTGCTGTTGTCAGAAGGGGGATTAATTGAATCCTTGTTGGTGGTTTTCTGATCCGGATTTCTGGAGGCTCTGTATACAGAACAGTATTCCTGAATATCTCTGCCGTCCAGATCCTGAGGTTTGCTCATGACGTAGGAAGATTTCTCCGAGGAATACTTAACATTCATGTAGCGAAACTGAGCAGACGTCTGCTGCGTCGGATCGATATTCTGGTCTTCCTGTTTGGCTGATACCAGATTGCTTGAAGCAAAATACTTGAAGTTGCCGGAAATTCTCAACAGGTGGAAGTTTTCCGCGGAGTCGATTTCCTGTTTCTGATCCTTAAGATCAGCCTTAAGAATATCTCCGTTATCTAAGCCGATTTCCAAGTCGTACAGATCCGTGGAAACCTTGACAACATTGTCGGTCTTAGGAGCCTGTATTGTTACTTCAGGTTGATTTTTTGCCTGTATTGCCGCATTCTTGTCTCCTGACCATGTAAAAAACATGAAGACAGTAAATAAAACCAGCATTATCAGAACAGTGTTACGTTGTTGCTGCATATGCACTCATAATTTTTCATTTGGAAAAGAAACCGGATCGAAACCGCTGGAGCAGAAAGGATTGCATCGCGCAATGCGACAAAACCCGTAATATACGCCTTTCCAGAAACCATACATCAGAATAGCCTGTCTGGTGTACTCCGAGCATGTTGGGATGTAACGGCATTGCTGTCCCATCACAGGACTGAGAACTATTTGGTAGGATCTGATAAGGGTACATGCAATTTTTTGTAGCGGCGATATATGACGTTCCATAGTTTAGTTAAGATTTCGTCTAAATCCCTGTTACTCAAATTCTGGGCAGGACCTTTTGCAATTACCACGAAATCCAACGGACTCAGTTTATCCTGGGCATTTCTGAAATTTTCCCGCGCTATCCGTTTAACTCGGTTCCGCCACACTGCTTTTTTAAGAGCTTTTTTTGGAACAATTAAACCCAGGCGCGGGAAACCCAAACCATTTTCTTTTGCAAGTACAGTGATGGATGGAGATCCTGCTTTAATTGGATCTTTAAAGACTGAATTGAAACTTTCAGGAGTCAGCAGTCTGGACTCCCTCGAAAAATTTCTTTTAGCCATTAACAGTTGTCAGGCGAACACGGCCCTTAGCACGACGACGGGCAAGTACCTTGCGTCCGTCTGCAGTCTTCATGCGGCTGCGGAACCCGTGAACACGCTTGCGCTTCAATACGTGAGGCTGAAAAGTGCGCTTCATTATTCTTATCTCCCAAAAATAACCAAAACTTAAAGTATGTTCAAGTTCACAAAACAGTGAACAGTCGCGTGATTATATAGTTCTCTGTTGTTTCCGTCAATATCTGTGATTTGCCCGGTTTCCAGCGTGAATACGTCAGCAGTTTATAATCATTGCCAGCTGGTGAACTGGTAATTGTGGACAGATTGTTTATATTTTGTTGATAACTCATGTTAAAGTCTTGAAAAACAACGGTTTGTATGAGACGTCTGTGTTTTCTTGTCTGTTGTTAATAAGTTTTGCGCAGCCTGTGAACGTCATTCTGAAAACCATATCACAGTTCAAGTTATTCACAATTAATTCTAGATCACTGCCGGCTCATAATGTAAAATCATCACTCCATGATTCATGTGTTTTTCTCTGGTTGCTTGAGGTTGTCTCCGTGCCTATTTTTGATCCCACCTCCTGGGAAAAGGTAAAAAAGCATCTTGAAACAGTGCCTTTGGACGGCGTCAGAAAGATGCAGCTCAGGATGTTTCTGAAGAAATCCATGGCCGTTGTGTCAGATCAGCGCAATGTTCTTACTGTTTATGTCCCCAATCGTCTGGTAAAGGATTTTCTTGAAAACAATAATTATGTGGATACCATACGGGCTGCAACGATGGAATCACTGGGCCGGGAATACCAGGTTGTCATAGATCTGCAAAGCAACATGAACTTCGGAGACAAAAAGAGCGCTCAGTTCAAGCAGGATTCAGGCTTTCAGAAAAATTCTCTGTCTGTTTCTCAGAAGGCAAACGCAGGGGGAGGGTACCATTTCAATGAGGCTAAGCAGGATTATCCGCAGCCGGTGTCCCGCCAGTCCCAGACATTTGTTCAGCCTCAGACATCCTTTCCCTCCGGTGTTTCACAGGATTCTGAGGTAAGTTCTCTGGATCGTTTTGGTCTGAATCTTGATCTGGCTGCTCATTATGACAATTCAGCAGTATCAGGGGCTGGCGCCGGAGCTAATACCGGGGCTGAACCGCAGTATGACAGCAGAATTATTCCTTCGCCGGATGATTCATTTCAGAATATGGGGTTTTCAAAACAGCTTACTCTTGCAGAGGTTAAAGAAAATCCTTTTTTCAGGCATCATGCTCATCTGATTCAGAAAAACAAAAATTTTGATAATTTCGTCGAAGGGCCTACAAATGCTACTCTGTGCGACAGCGGAAAAAAGGTTGCCGAGCACCCGGGCACATCTGACAGAAATCCCCTGTTTGTTTACGGCGATACCGGACTTGGAAAAACGCATATCCTTTTTGCCATAGCTAATTCGCTGCAGGTTAATTACCCTGAGAAGAAGGTTATGTATGTGCCGCTGATAAGCATTTATCAGGATTTCGTTCAGGCTGTTGACGATTACAGCAAGAGCAAAAATTCAGTTACCGGTCTTATCAGTAAGTTCAAGGCTCTCTACAAAAGTCTGGATGTTTTGCTTATAGATGACATGCAGGAATTCAATAACAGGTTCAGTGATGCATTTGTCGGAGAATTCACCAACATAATGAATGAAATCTCCACTTCCGGCAAACAGCTTGTTTTTGCTGCCAGTGTTCACCCCTCGGAGATCAAGAAGATTGATTCCCGGCTGAGTTCGCGTTTTCGTTCAGGAGTTGTCATAAAGGTAGAGCCTCCTGATTCTGATACCAGACGCAAGATTATTTTGAAAAAAATTGATGAGATGGGATTGAAATTTGACAGACAGAGTGTTGATTTCATGACTTTAAAATTCCAGACAAATGTCAGGAATCTCGAAGGATACATAAAGACAATCGGCGCTACCATTATGGGGCCGAAGTCAGACACTATAGTAACAGTTGATCGGGTCAAGTTTGTCCTGAAGGATGAGCTTGCCCAAAGAGCAAAAATGGTTACTGTGGATAATATCAAGGAGACTGTTTCGGAGTATTTCAAGATCACTGTAAAGGATATGGACTCTGCGTCTCGCTCCAAACCGATTGCCAGGCCCCGGATGATAGCCATGACATTGGCTCGTGAACTCACGGGGCAGAGTTATCCCAGTCTGGGAAAACAGTTTGGAGATCGCGATCATTCTACGGTGATGCATGCTTGCGATAAACTGGCAAAGTGGATTCAGACTGACCATCAAATCAGAACCGATTATGAAAATTTGAAATTACAGCTTACAGAATAGTAGCTTACAGAAATAGACAGAAGTGAATTATTAGTGGTGTAAATATGATGAAATTCAGGATACAGAGGGAAAATTTTATTAAGCCTTTGGAGCAGATTTCCGGATCTGTGGGGACCAATCAGAAAGAACCTATAACTCAGAATGTTCTTATGAAGATAGTGCCTAATGACCCTACCGGCCCGATAAAAGATGCAGAGTACAAAATGTTCATGATCTGCACAGATACGGAAATTGAACTGGTTAGCGAAGTAGGTCTTTTCGGCGAAGTAGAGCAGGGGGCTATTACCGTTGAAGCCAAAAAGCTTGTAACTATCATAAAGAGTCTTCCTGAGGGCTGTTTTATATACATAGAGGAAGCTCCTGATAAAAAGTCCATAACCCTGAGCACGGAACGAAACAAGTTTTCCCTGTCCACTCTTCCGGCAGAGCAGTTTCCTGAAATTGAGATTCTGGCTAGTTCCTATTCCTTGAAGATCAAGGCATCTACGCTTTTGGAGATGATGAAGACAACCAGTTTTGCCATTCCTCAGGAAAACTATAGGGTTGCATTAAAGGGGATGTGTTTCAACATTCGGCAGGACAGAGGTTCGAAGAGAGATTTAGATATTTATACATCAGATGCTCACAGGGCCAATATTCAAAGGGCTGAACTTGAAGAAGACTGTGTTTTTCCTGAAGACTTCAGCGGAAGATGTTCTTTCATACTTCCCAAGAAGACAGTAAGTGAAGTCATTAGACTTTTAAATGAGTTTTCCAAGGATAAAGCATTTTTGGATTCAGTTATTGAACTGTTCATAGGAAGAACTTGCTTCAGAACGGAAATCAATGGTGTTACTGTTATCAGCTGTCTTATTGATAGCGATTACCCTAATATTTTGATGATAGTTCCCAATAACTGTAACAGAGTTCTTACATTAGACCGAGAGAGCTTTAAGAATTCTTTAGAGCGTGTAAAGATACTTTGTAACACTCTTAATAATGCAGTGGAACTTATTGTGGTTAATTCAACAATAACCATCAAAGCCAAAAACAGTCTGCATGAAGAAGCAGTGGAACATATTATTGCTGAATATGAAGGTGATGATTTCAGTCTTGCATATAAGGCTGACTATCTTATTGATATTTGCAAGAATATGACTGCAAAGAAAATTAAAATATCTATGACGACTAACAGCAACAGTGCCAAGGTTGAAGCTGTAGCAGGGGAGGGGGAGCCTGTGAGTCAGGCATGCTATGTCGTAAGCAGAATAGTTCTTTAAGCTCAAATGACGGAGGGGCTTAGTTCTCTCCGTCTCTCTCAAACGTCCATGTTTAATATCAAGTATCCTGCATGTATCTTAGCCATGTAAAAGTTTCGTATTTTAGAAACTTTGATTATATCGATATTCCTTTAACAAAAGGTATTAACGTTTTTTATGGGAATAACGGTGCCGGAAAGAGTTCGATTCTTGAATTTCTTTACTATCTCTCTCTTGCAAAATCTTTTCGTTCATCTAATCATCAAAGCCTTATAAAAACAGGACATGACTTCTTTAGTATTTTTGCCGTTTTAACAGATTCTGATGATGTAAAGCATTCTGAAGGTTTGGAAAGAAAATATGATGGCACTATAAAAGTCTTGTTTGATAATAAAAATGTCAGCAGAAACAGCGATATGGCTAAGAATCTTTGTGTCCAGATTATTTCTCCGGATTCATTTGATCTGCTGACGGAGGGACCGTCAGTTAGACGAAGTTTTATTGATTGGGGTGTTTTTTACGGTTATGATGAGTATGGAAAAATTTTTAGTGATTTTTTAAGAGTGTTAAAGCAAAGAAACTCCTTAATTCATAATAAAGCAGAAGAAATTAGTCTTGAATATTGGGATTCGGTGTTTGTCAAATTATCAGAGAAAATTTCAGAGCTTAGGACATTATACATTGAAGAGTTTTCTAGAGAAATTTCTGAGATTACTGAAAAATTCATTCCTGAATTTAAGTTTAAATTTTCTTTGAATTGCGGCTATAAACGTGAAGATGGACTGCTGAATATTTTGAAAAGAAATCGAGACAGAGAAATGTGTTTCGGTTATACCATTTACGGGCCGCATAAGTGTGATTTAAAAATTAAAGCCAATGACATTATTGCCAGCCAGGTTTTGTCAAGAG
This sequence comes from Succinimonas sp., assembly GCF_045225735.1. Lineage (NCBI taxonomy): Bacteria > Pseudomonadati > Pseudomonadota > Gammaproteobacteria > Aeromonadales > Succinivibrionaceae > Succinimonas > Succinimonas sp. Next base: position 31,795 of record NZ_JBGVBR010000280.1, read on the forward strand.
GGCAGCAGAAACTCCTTGTTATATCCATGCATCTTGCTCAAGGATTGCTTTATGCCAAAAAAACAGGCAAAAACTGCGTCTTTCTCATTGATGATGTTTCTTCAGAACTGGATGAACACAATCAGAAGATCTTGTGTGATTTGATCACATCAACAAGAAGCAGTGCTCAGTATTTTCTGACTCTTTTAGGGGATAGCAGGCTTGCCTGGTATCAGGAGTCCTTTCCTGAGGCTTCTTTCTTCTCTGTATCCGATAACAAGGTAGTAACACAGAGTAACTGAAGCAACAGCTATTCCTCAAACCCAAAAATCAACGTATTTGCCCTAGATTGCATTTTTGTGATAGAGGAGGTATCCCAACACCGACTTGGTAAAAATAATGCAATATCGCTCAAATCTGAAAGCCGTTTTTTGGGTGTATACGTGTCATTAATATTTTTTCTATAGTTGTTATAACTATTAATGTAATATTTTACTTCTAATACTGCCTTCGTTTAACAGCATACCAACATTAATTGAGCACTCATGCGGATGAGTGAGTTCGTCTATCCATGATAAAAGTTCCTTGATAGAGAATACTAAGGAGCTGTTAATAAAGAAAGTTTAATTTTCATGACTCTCGGGAGCTATGATATAGTTCCACTCACCGTGCCAGTCGTTGTCTCTGGTCATATTTATTCCGCTAAGTTCTCATCAGACACTGCCTTTCCTTTCTCGTAGACGTTTTCATCCAACTTGCACTTAACCTTTAATCCAGATGAGGTTGTCGTAGCACCGATTAGATTAATGATGATCTCCACTGTTTCCAATGGTCTGCCACGCCAGTTCTTGCTGATGAAGGCAAACAGCCGGTGCCCAGTTTTGTTCCACTTGCTTGTACCCGGCGGAAAGTGAGACACATGGATATTTAAACCGGTTTCATTTGCAAAACTCTGAAGGCTTGTTTTCCATAGTTTATTACGTCTGCCGTTACTTCCGCCACCGTCAGCGGTGATATACAGACTTGTGGCTTCAGGATATTTTTAAGCTCCCATTGTCCGCCACCACTCCCGAATGCTGCTGACGGCAAACTCTGCTGTCGGCGCTCAAACCGACATTGACAAACCCTTCATTGAAGTTCAAATCATAAATGCCATAAGGGCAGGTTTTCCCGCCCGAACCTTCAAAGTCATGATCATTTACCTTCACCGTATTGCCTTTCGGGGCATATTCTTTTCCCGGATTCTTGTAATTGCCAATCAGCTCATTTTTCTTGGCATCAACAGATATCACCGGGTTTTTATTGTTCATGAACTCTTTGGCTTTATTGTTGATGTACTGAAACTGAGCATCCCGATCAGATCCTGCATTTCCGCTCCCCGTGTATTTCCGGTTCTGCATCAAACTGTATCCCATCTCCTCCAGAATGTTACCAATGGTTACATAACTGACAGGGATTCCTTTCCCCTTGAGAGAAGACTCAAGACTACGCAGGCTTTTGGTGGTCCAGCACAATGGATTCTCAGGATTTCCTATTGTACATGTTTCAAGTAAACGGTTTATCTCATCTACAACTTGAGGATACTTGTCACGGATTGATTTCCTTCCTCCTCCTCCTCCTTCTGCTCTTAATCTGGCACTGCTTGGAGTCCCTGTTTTTAACGGTTAGCTTGAACGTAGGATCAGGCTCTATATTTTCACACTCTTTTTTACCCTCGATGATTGTAACCTGAGAGATCTGCGTTAGTTCATGGAGATCCTTGACACTTCCTCGCCCCAGCATTTCAGACAAGGCTCCAAGAAAAATTCTTCTTTGTTTTTCATCCAACTGAGGGAGTACTTTCCCTATAAAAATTTTAGTGCTTTCCGGAATCATTCTACCCTCCAATGACTACCACTATGATAGCACACTGCGGCGGGTAAAATCGGACAGAAAATTCAACTTTATTTCTTAATAGTTCCTAAGTGGTTATATGTATTACAACAATACGTCTATCTGAGATTGATAGAATTGCTCTATGATGTATTAGTAAATATTGTGCGTCAGTATTCGAGATTATTGAATGTTTACGTGGAACAACGTAGATAATGTCTGATGAGTTCCATTGGAACCTCCAAGTCAGCATTTAGGAAATAGATTAAATGTTCCACGTGGAACAACGTTGATAATGGCAGATGAATTTCATAGTCTCCAAGTCAGCATCCAGGAAATAGATTGAATGTTCCACGTGGAACAACGTTGATAATGGCAGATGAATTTCATAGGCTCCAAGTCAGCATCCAGGAAATAGATTGAATATTCCACGTGGAACAACGTTGATAATGGCCGGTGAATTACATGGAACTTCCAAGTCAGCATCCAGAAACAGATTGAATGTTCCACGTGAAACAACGGAGATAATGACAGGTAAATTCCATGGAACTTTCAAGTCAGCATCCATGAAAAG
>NZ_JBGVBR010000281.1:0-12706 GCF_045225735.1 Succinimonas sp.
TGTGTTCATAGCATCCTCTCATATTGAACTGACCATATGGAGGATTATACCAGTTTTTAAGAAAACCCACAATATCTAGGTACACTCCAGAGCCTTCTGATTAATGGCACCGGAAAACATTTCATAATAAGCCGCGCCGTCATATTTTTCCTTCCAGACGGCAAACGGATAAACCGTGGCCTCCCTGCCGCTGTTTTCCATGGAATAGGTCTTCCAGGAAAAGCTCTCATTAAGCCTGATCCGGCCCCAGGAATCAAAAGCCAGAATCGGTTTCCGGGTATCATAGGACGGCAGATCCCGATCCTCGTTATCCTTAAGCTGAGCATCTGCGAGTCTGGCAGCGCGCTGCATGCATTCCTTCATCGCATCCCTGAGATTGGCCTGTATGTAACCTGCAGGAGACGGCTTGAAAAGTCCCACTATGGAATCGGTAAGCTCCGGAACTTCCTTAAAGGTGGCCTTTCTGAACTCGTCCATGGAGCTTGGCTGAAGTCCGGAATTCCGGGAGGAAATTATTTCCGCCCAGGTGGGCATCTCGGATTCCTCTACCTGACCAATATTGACATCGCGCTTGGCAAGCTCGGCTACCAGATCCAGCCCCTTTAATTCAAAAATAACAAACGGGTTGGCGTCAATCACCTGACTGAATTTATAGATTACCGCTGCAATATGCTTGCAGGGCACTGCGGTATCCGGACAGGAGCATGATGCCTTAAGATCGCTCCACTTTTCGGGAAAAATGTTTATCCCCTGCTCCCGAGCCAGAGTGTCAATCTCCGGCGCCAGTTCCCGCGCCGACAGACGCGCCAGAATCACCGGGTTTTCGGCAATAGCATCCAGAAGACGCGTCTTTTCCTCCTCGGTGAATTTCGGGAGCCGGATTTTTACAGAATAGAACGGATCATACTGACCTTCCACCCGGGCCTTGATCATGTTCTGATCCGGATCCAGGTTCGGAGAATTAACCTTTCCTTCATTAGCGTAGGCAAAGCCGCGGGGAATGCGGTTTTCGTAATCGATACCGGTAAGGGCGTTAAGCCATCTTTCACCCCACCAAGTTGTGCCGTATTCATTTTTTGCAAGCGTCATTTTGTAAAAATTCCATAAACTCTCAAATCAGTATGATCCGTTCACATCCCTCGCAGCGCAGGGCTGTCAAAACTTCGGACGGCAAAACACCAGTGAAAGCGCAAATATTGCGGGATGTGAAAGCAGGGACGGGTAATTTTATCCCATATTGAGACATCAAAAAAGGTACTGTTCCCGAAATAAGCCCGAAATAAAATGAACACATTTTTCAGAAGCATTGCCTGGCAGCGCTTTTCCGGACTCCGGGGATTGAAAGAAAGGCATCAGGTATAAAGTCAGTGCTCTAGGACTTCTTAAAATTCCAGGGCATTGCCTGATCATGAATAGCATTTCTTCTGACCAAGCCCAAATTCCGATTATGCTCGCGGATTTTGTCCCTGTAATTTACACTTCATCTTTGTCTTTCATTCTATTAAATTTTACCTGACCATTTATAATTAACGGCAATAAATAATCCTCCAAATTCATTAAATATAGATTTTCAGCATTATTCTTTTTGATTTGCTGAAATATTACTGCTACTTTCTCGTCATATTTCTTTATTAGCTCTATTGGTGGTATTGCAATTTTTGAATGATGTAGGTGTTCTGCCGTTATGTGTCCCATAGTGGTTTTTCTGGATTGTGCTATTCGACGGAAATTCGATATATACGCATTAAGTTGCATAAATGTATAAAAGCTATATCCTGTTAATGGTACAACTTTAAAAATATGCTGGTTAAGCCCTGCTGGCCCTCCATACCAGAACATTGTTTCTAATGACGCAGACCATGAAAATAAAATATCACCGTCAAAAATCATTTTATCTTCAGGAATATTTATTGAGACATGTTCTGTTGCATCAGTTATACCATCATGCATCTCAGTAATTTTGATAACTGGCAAAAAGGGTTCCCCCTCTGCTGGTCTATATTTTTGACAAGCTAAACCATTTATAAAATCCGCTATTTTGTAAAGACTACCCACCTTCCAATCACAAGGTATATCCATATCCAATTCTTTGCAATATACCATATCTCCTTTATTATTCTTATATGGCATCCCATTCTCATCCGGGAAATTATATTGTAAAAACCAATAATCAAAAATACCTTTAGCAATACTAAACAACTCATCATTTATGTTTTGGTTTACATTATACTTCTGCTCAAGTAGGTACATAAACTTTCCGATTTTGATTTGTTCATCGTAAGCCGGCACCCATACATCGACATCATATACCTTATCAGGAGAAGTATTCCTTTGCTTAGTCGCAGATGCCGTTGCTTCTATCTGCTTTTTTACCAAGTTAGATTTAAGCAGATAATGCAGATAATATTTATCCGCCTTCCCTTGGTATGGATATATTCTACCGACTCGCTGATTTAATACGAACTGATATCCTTCAGTATGTGGAACAAAAGCAGTATTCCCCAACAAACCTATTACTTGTTCTGTGAGTGGAATAATCAAATCCCCTTCTTCAAGGATGTATTCGTGTGGAAAATCATCTGGATAATAACTTTTTTTACCATCATCAACATATTTAAAGTGATTATCCTCACCTATATTTCCCAACGTACATAAAAGATAGGGACTATTATCAATATACTTTTCACTTTTAAAAGCATATCCTTGTTGTATCTCAAATAGGTCGCCTAATTTACACTTCATCATAAATCAGTTCTCCCAATCCAGATAGTATCTGTTCTTGCAAAGAAGAGCCTTCTTTAAAATACTCTGATAATTTGGTCTTGTGTGCAGAAATCTCATTTTTAAAATCATCTTCTGACAATTCAACATATTCCATCTTTGCTTGATAGTATTGCCCTGACGAGAAAGAATAACTCTTATCTTTCATTACCGCTTTATCAATATATACAGAAGTATCTTCTATTTCTTTTTTAGTCTTAAATATCTCAATTATTCGGCTTATTTCTTCCTCCGATAAAAGAGTCCGTTGCCCATCACTTAAACTCACTTTTTCACCAAAACGAGATGCATCAAATAAAAATACCCTTTCATCTGATTTCGCCTTGTCAATAAAAAGAATTGATACATTTGTTCCTGTGGTTGCAAAAATATTACTTGGCATAGATATTGTTCCTACAAGCCAATTATTTTCTATCAGCCTCTCCCTGATACTATATGCTATCTTTGAAGCCCTTTTATTCTTATCAAGAAATCCTGTTGGTACAACTACAGCAGCTTTCCCTTTGTCACTTAATGATGCCATTATGTGCTGCAAAAAGGTTAGATAAATTGCCATATCTGTTTTATCAACCCGGGGTATGTTGGGTATTCCAGCAAAAAACCTGCCATAGGGGTCTGTCTGCATTGTGGCTACATCAGCACTGAAATCTACATTAAAAGGAGGATTAGATACAATAAAATCAAACTGTTTGAGTTTATCACCATTCAGGTGAGAAGGTTTAGTCATAGTATTACCTTCAATGACATTCGCCAAGCTATGAGCCAAGTTATTGAGAATAAGATTAATTCTCAAAAACTGTGTCGATTTCTGAGACCTATCCTGACTATACAGCGTGCAGTTTTTGACTCCGATAGCATTTGCCATAGAAAGCAATAAAGTACCTGACCCAGCTGCAGGGTCATAAACTGATACACGGTCAACAGGCGTATCATTATAAAGAATATTAGCCATAATAGCTCCAGCAAATGCAGGCGTATAATACTCTGCATATGAACCAGAATCTTTGTTATAGTCCTTTATCAAATACTCAAAAATGGTTGAAAAATAATCCCATCCTTTGCTATATATACCTATGAATGTATATTTATTAAGTATGTTTATTGACCTTTTTGCTAGCTCAGCCTCTTTATCTTCATCTCTCAAAAAAACAGAAAGGGGTTCTAGCAATGGCTTTCTTGTTCCTGATGTTGTCTCAATAGAATAAATCTCTTTATTAAGCTCGCTAATATCAGTAAAAGCTTGGTCAAATAACGCTGGAAATTCCGGCTCATTCTGACGCTGAAACAGATTATTAAGTAGATATTCTTCATTTATTCTCGCGGTATCTGCATCTGCAAAGTCGATAAATTCTTGATAATTCTCATCTTTGTTTTCTCTGTTTTCAAACTCCTGAACCAACTTATCGTTTAAAAACTTATATGTGAATAACTCACTGATAATTTTGTATTCATCTCCAGTATTATTAAGACCTAAATCAGAAGTCATTGCCTTAAGGTCATCAATCATACCTTTAATATTATCTAGATATTCTTCAATGCTCATTTTTGACCATCCTATTCTTGACTAAATTTGTCATCTATAAACAGATAGATAATGTTTTCAACCTGTCTACGTGATACATCATTAAATCCCTCTACCACCAAAGCTTCACGTACTGGTCTAAGCAAACTTCTGACAATAACTCCATGCGATGGGTGCTGCATATGGCCAAGTTCAGATTCTATGGCAAATATGGTCTTGGTCATGATATTTTTAGCCTTTGTATTATCAAGATTCTCAGAATAGCTCTCCACTAATCTTTTATGGATTCTCATGTATTCTTCACTACCGTTATATAGATTAGCAAGACTTGTATTATTTCCATTAAGTATCTGCATTTCTTTTGTCAGGGCTTTAATACTATCAAGAAAAGCTTTTACCTTTGATGTAGTATCAGCATTATCCTTAAAATCTTTTATAGCCTGCTTATATCTATTATGAATATCCTTAAATACATGGTCGTCCTTGTCAGTATTTGAACTTTCTGCGTTAGTGTATTGACCTATGATATCAAGAACATCTTGCTCTGATGTAAAATCAAGGTCGACTTCTCCTGTCTTTATAAATTCAACAATCAGGTCTGTAAAATCAATCAGGTCACCACCATTATCATGGTTAAGTATATGTTCAGCAATCAACAACTGTACACGTCTAGCAGTCTCATAAGATGCCATTTTGATACGCTCTATCGGAATAGCAGATACATCAACATGAGACATTTTTAATTCGTTATAATATCCTTTATAATCCACAAGCCATCCATCAATTTCCCTAACGGATTTCTCATCAAGTGGTTCTATCTGTTTTCTGAATGCTTCTAGGTTGTTTTCTATATTACCCATATAGATAAACAGTCTGTTTTCCAAATCTTTAATCTTGCCCTTAACTTCTTCTACATCTACAAAGATGTCATCAACATCCTTTACATCCTCATCATCTCCGATATCACTTCTTAGTTCTTCGAGATATCTCCTGTTAGTATCCTCAAATTCCTCTGTAACATCTACGAAATCCACAACATAACCGTATGTCATGGCTTTATAAGGCCTATTAACACGGGCTAAGGTCTGTAAGAGGTTATGTTCGCGTATGGTACGGAGCAAATAAAGTCTTTTTAATCTTGGTGCATCAAACCCTGTAAGAAGCATATTAAACACAATAACACCTTTATACTTAATCTCTACTTCTCCAGTGGAGTTATTGCGCTTTCCTCGAAATAGTTCCTGCTTTTCTTTATTGCCTTCTTCATCATGTAGAACAAGTGCGGTGTTTATATCTGTGTTATCTTCATACCATTTTTGGATTTTTTTTGCTTGTTCAGATGATGTAGCAACAATCATGAATCCCATACTATCATCTTCCATAGTCTCTTCAAACATTTTGAAGTCATCTCTAATATACTCGCAAAGTTGTCCAACAAATGGGTCACAAGCCAAAGTTTTGTTCCATTTTTCTGCTGGAATGATTTGTCCATTAGCAAGTTCCAGCATTTTTCTAATATCATTACGGAATTTTACATCAATTGCTTCTTTCTTTATTTTTAAAGTATATCCATCCGCAATTGACTTGTTGTAATAGTATTTATGTATGTATTTATTGAACAAGTCAGTAGTTTTAAAGTCTCTCTTAGGTCGTCTATACTTTTTACCTTCTTGGTCTGTTACAGTCTCAAGGATAGGTGTTCCAGTTAGTCCAATAAATATACCATCTTTATCAGCACCAAGAAGATTGCCTAGAAAAGTGCCCTTAGGCTTATATCCTCGGTGAACCTCATCAAGAAAGTAAATACGCTGAACGGTGATATGTGCAGTAGGTATCGCAGTACTATCATCTGAAAATTTCTGAATATTAACAACATTCATGGTTTCTTTATATTGTCCGCGCTGTGAATCATTGGGAATAACTACTGGGCTCTGCATATTATCAACAAAATCTGATTTACTATTTATTGACGCGATTGTCATTCCACGTGCAGAAAATTCTGTATTTGCCTGATTCAGCAAATCCAAACGGTCAACTACAAAATAAAATTTTGTTATTACACGCTTCTTTTGATAATAATCCCTTAAAATATTTGTGGCAAAATATGCAAAAGCAGTCTTACCAGAACCTTGAGTATGCCACAAAACGCCTCTGTGTGTACCGCAATCAAGGTCATTAATCAAACATTGTAGTGCAAAATACTGTGGATACCGGATAATATGTTTGTTAAAACCATCCATGGGTGAATCAACGTATACTATCCCATATCTGATGAAAAACATGAACCGCTGTGGACTATATACTGAAGTAATAAAAGAATTTGCTGGAGTACTCTTGCATAAATTCTCTTCAAATTCATTATCATGGCGGATTGACATGATATTATTATCAGACAAAACAGTTGTGATATCATCTTCTGAAACAAAATCCATTACCGGAATTTCTTGCTCTTCGCGAAAATGATTGAACTTAGTATGTTTAGCATCATTAGGTGTTGTATAAAAGGAACCTAATCTTTTAGTCTTAGCTTCATCATCGTAATTCTGATTGTTACTAAACCCCAGCACTTGTAACTGATTAAAAAAATGTGTTAATTCCGGCTTATTTAGTCGTTCATTCATTCTGTTAAACTCAGCCTGAATGCCATATTGATTGTTCGGTTTTTTTACTTCAACAAAACCAAGTGGTATGCCATTTACAATAATAGTAATATCTGGTCTGAAAGTATTATCTCTTTCACCTTTGAAGGGCAATTCCGAGACAACACGCCAGTCATTATTTTCGGGGGCTTCTAAATTAATAAGGCGCATTTTTTCACTATATGCTTTTAAGCGCTCAAAAAAAGCCTGTCCTTTATCTCTACTATTATCTGTAATATCAGCAATCTCTTTTATTGTTTCTTGAATATCTTTGTCGGAATATCCCTTATTATTTATGCTTTCAACCGATTTTTTAAAAATATCAACAAATATATTATTCCTTAAATCAATATTTTGATTCTTTTTTGTCTGATATTTATAACCCAGCCTCAAAAAATGTATTAATGCTGGAATCTTTACTCTGCTATCCTCATTGAATTTCATATATAATCATCCTTCTCTGAATATTTGAACATTCACATCTAAGAGTAAGGCTATTCTGTACCTTGTGTGACGGCCTTAACTACATGCATAAAAAAATTGAAAGGTAAAAAGTCATTTCCTTAAACTCTTGCGAATGTCTGAAATGAGCTATGGAGCAATGAAATTACCACATTAAGTTTACTAAAAAACGTGCTTTGTTTGAACAAGAATCAGACGCACGTAGACAAAATTGAGGGCAAGATTGATATTGAGGCTCGTTGTGCAGTCGTAGTCGAGGGTTTCACCACCCGCGAAATCATAATGATTCATGATCGCCCAACCCACTTGCAGTCCCAACTAAAAATTACGCTCATATTTCACACCGCCGCTAGGGGTTTTCCGGACAGACAGGTAGCAAACAGGGCGGAGGACTAACGTCACTCCCTAACTCCAAACCGAGAGCCACCACTACGCCCAAACCAAAAAGAAATCTGTGCCAACAAAATAGTAGCCACAACTATGCTGTATCTCTCCGCCTTGATATGTTTTCACATACAGCCAAAATCGCTCTTTACAGCCATGCTCAAAAAAGCATCAAACTTCTCAAATCCTTTGATTTCATAGCTTTCCGAACACCCTTATTTTCCCTTTGATAGCAGAACTACCGTCTCAACATGTTCCGTGTTCGGAAACATATTGAAAGCGCTCCATTTCTCAAAAACATACCCGTTTTCCAGAAGAGGCTTCAAATCCCGGATCATGGTCAGGGGATTGCACGAAACATAAACCACCCGGGGCACCTTCTTTCTGATAAGATGCTGCATAACCTTGTCGGCGCCCTGCCTGCCAGGATCCAAAAGCACCTTGTTCACCTGACTTTTGGCCCAGACGGTCTTCTCAAAATCATCGGAAAGATCCTGCAGAATAAACTCCGCATTGGAAATCCCCAGAGCCTCGGCATTCATCCCGGCTTCCTGAACCATGTTTTTCACCACCTCAATGCCGTATACATGCTTCACCTTTCCGGCCAGTGCCAATGCAAAATTTCCGCCTCCTGAAAACAGATCCCAAATCTCATCATCAGGAGCGGGATCCAGAAATTCCGTCACCGCAGCCACCATCCGGGCATTCATTTCACCGTTAACCTGAATGAAATCTCCGGGAGTGAAAGACACCTTTACGCCGGCATCGTCATACCAGAGACGTTCTCCCCCGAAAATCTCCGGATTAAGAAACTTAAGCTCTTCCCGCTGCACCAGATCCTCCCGGCCCTTCTCATGACGGATCTGAAGGTACACCGCCGTTTTCTCCCGGTTTCCGAATTCCAGGAAAAGCTCCTCGTCGCATTCCGGAAGCACGTTGATGGTTCTTACCAGCACGGCTTTGCCATTGTTGCCGGAAACAAGCTCCAGATGCCCGATAAGCTTGTAGTTGGAAAGCTTAAGAAGAGTCTCCCGGAGGGGAGTGATCAAATGCGAAAGCTCCTCCTTCAGCACCGGACACTCGGTGATTTCAACGATTTTGCAGTTCTTCTCCTGACGGAAGCCCAGGTGAATTTCCCGGCGATCCCCCTGAACAGACAGCCTCAGGGATCTCCGATAGCCGTAACGGGCGCCGGTTTCCGCTCTGTCCGGTTCCGGAATTTCCAGCCGAAACACCTTGTTCATCAGTCTCCTGATGCCGTTAACCTTGCAGAGAAGCTCCTCCCTTTCCGACATATGCTGGAGACTGCATCCGCCGCATTTCCCGAAATACCGGCAGACCGGCTCCTGTCTTTCCGGAGAACGCTTAAGAACATTGATAAGCTCCGCCTCGCCGACATTGCCCTTTCTGGAAAGCTCTCTGACCACCACCTCCTCCCCTGGCAGAGCCCCGGACACAAACCAGGTGACGTCCTCCCTTTTGCCCAGCCCCTTTCCTTTGATATCGGCATCGGTAATCACCACCGAAAAATGCTTGGGAGATGCTTTTTTTGCTTCAGGCTTATAAAACTTGACCATAAACGGAGACCTTATGACTTTAACAGAGCAGTGGGGAGAGAACCGAAGAACGCAAACCCGCCCGTTGTTTTTGCTTTAATAAATGGTTTAATCAAGGCTATTCTTGTTAAAATTGCACTAAGCTTTTGACAGATTATACCGTAAAAACCCCCGGGGCTGCCCCCTGCTGCGTTTTTCCCAAGCTGAAGGTTCCCATGAACAGACACGGCCTCCGCACAAGAATTCTGCTGTTTTCCATACTGCCGGTATTTCTGGTAGGCGTCGGACTCGCCACCTTCTTTACCATTACCAGCTATCTGAACATCAATAACCGCCTTGTCCATGAAGGAGAGCAGATCATCTATCCCCTGAGCACCAATCTGAGCTTTGCCATCCAGCAAAAAAAACAGGCCATGGTACAGGGGCTCATCAACGAGGCCTTCCGTCAGAACAGCGCCAAAATCCTCGCCATCGCGGTCTATGATCGCCACAACAAAATGATGGCCACCTCCAACATTTCCCCGGAAATGAACTATCTGGATCTTGAGAGCGCTGAAAAGCCCTTCATCTCCAGCATGAACACCGTGGAATACCGCAATGACGGCTTTATCATGAGAATGCCCATATACGCCTATGACGAAGCCAGTCTCATGACTCTTTATGACACCGAGTTATCACAGGACAGCAAGGAAAGCAATAAAGCCGCTGAAATAGCCGATCCCCAGATAAATTATCCCCGGCCCCTGGCGGGATATGTCAGCATTTATATCCTGTCCGAAAGCGCCATCATAAAATCCCATACTGACCTTATTATCACCCTCTGCCTGATACTCACCGGCATTCTGGTGGCCCTGCTGTTCGGCATTAACCTCAACAGCGTGATTGTGGATCCCATAAACAAGCTCAGCGCTACCATTTATGCCATAAGAGAGGGCAATGTTAACGTCAAGGTTGACGGCACCATGCTGGGAGAGCTGGAAAGGCTGCGCTCCTATATCAACACCATGACCAGCGCCATGCAGGAGTTCAGAAACGAAATGCAGTACAGCGTGGATACGGCCACCAACGACCTCCGCAAGACGCTGGATCGCTTCGAGGAGCAGAACGAAGCCCTTAAAAAGGCAAATTCCGATGCCACCATGGCCACCCGGGCAAAATCTGAATTCCTGGCCAATATGTCTCATGAGCTCAGAACCCCGCTGAACGGCATTATCGGCTTCGCCAAGCAGCTGAAAAAGCAGGCGGCCACCAGCACCCAGACAGAGTATCTGACCACCATTGAGGGCTGCGCCCGGAATCTCCTCAGCATTGTGAACAACATTTTGGACTATACCAAACTGGAATCCGGCAAACTGACTCTGGAGGACATCCCCATCTCCATTAAGAAAATCTCCTACGAGGTGATCCGCATCCTGACTCCGGCAGCCCACGAGGCCGGACTGGAGCTTACGGCTACCATCGACAAGTCGGTGCCGGAAAACCTCATGGGAGATCCTCTCAGAATCGGCCAGATCCTGACCAACCTCATTGGCAATGCCGTAAAATTCACCAAAACCGGCAACGTGGCCCTGATAATCGAACCGGATCCTTCCAGAAAAAGCACCCTAAACTCCTGCTGGATCAGATGTGAGGTGCGGGATACCGGTATCGGCATTACCGAGGCGCAGCAGATGAAGCTCTTCTCGGCATTCAACCAGGCGGATGCCTCCATCGCCAGAAAGTACGGCGGCACCGGCCTCGGCCTGGTTATCACCAAGCACCTTATTGAAGAAATGCACGGACAGATCAGCGTCTCCTCCTCCAAGGGCAAAGGAACCACCTTTGCCTTCAACCTGGAGCTCAAGAAGGGAGAGCTTTCCAGGCTCCCGGTGCCGAAAGAGCTGGACAGCCTGACCCACCGCCAGATCGTACTGGTGGAGGCCAATACCTGGGTGCGGGAATCTCTTAAGAAAATGCTGGAGGACTGGCATCTCAACGTTATCCCCCTGTCCCAGTTGGCTCCGGTGGCATCCCTCCCGGATCGTGATGAATGCCGCTACCTCATTATCGGGCTCAGCAAGAATTTTGATTACAACCACTTCTATGCCGACTTTACAAACCTTTCCCTGAAAAAGCTTGACCGGGTGGTGATTGCGGTAAACACCATGGACGAGATGGTAAAACAGAAGCTTAGCAGGCTCTCCCCCAAAGTCTCGGTGATTTCCAAGCCCGTAATTCCTGAAAACCTCCTGGATGCCCTGAGAGGAATTCCGGAGGAGAATGCCTTAGAGGAAGCTCCGGCCGGCGTTTACACCATTAAAAACGGCTCGACCGATTATTCCCGGATTCTGGAAACCGCCTCCCCGGCGCCTGATGCCGGCATCAGCATCGCCGACCGGCACCGGCTTCTTCCGGCTACTGTTCTCGCCGTGGACGACAACCGGGCCAACCTTCTCCTTATAAAAACCCTGCTTTCGGAAATGGCCTCCAATATCTACACCGCGGAAAGCGGCGAGGAAGCGGTGGAGCTTTGTCTCCATACGGAATTTGACCTTATCTTTATGGATATCCAAATGCCGCGGATGGACGGTCTGGAGACCATGAAGAATATCCGGGAGTCCACCCAGAATCAAAAAACACCGGTGGTGGCTGTTACCGCTCTGGCGGTGCCTGAGGAGCAGGAGCGTTTTATCAAGGAAGGCATGAGCGATGTGCTGTCAAAGCCGCTGGATGAGAGCGCTCTCCGGAATCTGGTGCATAAATACTGCGGCGCCAAAGGAGCGGCTCTGGCTCAGAATACCGGCTCATTTCCGGCAGAAAAGGATCGGCCGGAGCCTGAGACCGCCGGGAGCGCAGAAGATGCCAACGCCATCTGGACTCTGACTGCGGCCCTGAAGGTTTCCGCTAACAAGAAGGATCTGGCCCGGGAAATGCTGACCATGCTTCTGGACTCCCTGCCGGAATTCCGGGAAAAACTGTCCCGCCGGGAAGATATTCCCTCCCTGGAGCTGGCTAAGATCATTCATAAATTCGCCGGTTCTGCCGTATACAGCGGCATGCCCGGCATTAAGAAGCTGTGTAACACCATTGAATCAATACTCCGGGAAACCCAGAGCCAAGAGGAATGCGAACCCGAGCTTCTGGAGCTGGAGGATAATCTGGATCGCATTGAAAAGGAAAGCCCGGCATGGCTGAAGCAGCTGGAGTAGCATAGATTTCGCCGGTAAAAGCCCGGTAAAAAGAAAAACGGAGAAGAAGCAGTCTCGTGCCTCTTCTCCGTCTGGTTTGCGTCAGATCCCCGCTGGCTTTGCTGTCAGCTCTGGGGCGGAAAGCATTCAGAGATCAAAGTTTATGTCCCGATCCTGAGATGTTTCTTCTGACTG
>NZ_JBGVBR010000282.1:0-3170 GCF_045225735.1 Succinimonas sp.
GCGTTCCGAAAAGCTCTTTCAGGCCATCAGATCCCTGGATGCCGAAACGACGGCGAAAATAGTCGGCGGCATTCATAACTCCCCCTATGTTTCCGTTATCGGATACAACAAGGAGGAAGCTCTGGTGTTCTGTCTCATATCCGGGCTTATGTGGTGCGCCGAGAACAGCTATGACAGCTTCCGGGAACTCCCGGCCGGGAAAGGATTTGCAGATCTGGTGTTTGTCCCAAAAACCAAACCGGATCTCCCGATCATGATTATTGAGTTCAAGCGGGATTACAGCGCGGAGGAGGCCCTGAACCAGATAAAGGAACAGGACTACGCCGCAAGATACCGCCAGGACGGAAACAAAAGAGAGGTTCTGCTTATCGGTCTTAACTACAATTCCGGCACAAAGGAGCATCATTGTCTTATTGAGAAGTTGTAAGCAGATATTCAGATTGTCTGACACCTTAACTGCGCCTTAGCCAAGATCTGATGAACATGCGCAGGAAACAGCAGCTTTCGGAGCCTGCCGTAATTTTACCAGGGCGAATGAGCTCTGCTCCTGTATCGTCCGGTAACGCAGAAATCCCCGAAACAGTTTCGGTTTATCTTCACCGGGAAACTCCGGAGCGCCGGTCTCACGCGCTGGAACAGAAAATGCGAGTAACAAATCTTCCTGACTGACGGCGATATTGTCCGATTCCCTGAGGTCTCTGTTAATCATCCCGTTCTCCTTAAAGCGTTCCGGCTTACCCTTGCATTCTTCTCCGGATCCCGATCACAAAACCATGCTTTCCCGGCGCTGAAAAACCAAACGCCTCACGATTTCCGCACAAGGTTATTGGCCGAAGCGTGACAAATGCGGTAAAAGGCTTAAAATAAGCGCGATTTTCAGGGAAGATCTTAAAAAAGCGGCGCTGCGGTGCTTGGTATTTTTATATTGCTGCCTGTGCCGCCCCCGAAAACCGCCGGGGTCTCCGCGCATTCCTGCCGGATCCGGCAGGATTTCAGGGATCCCCGGAATCAGATTGTCTGGTGTTCATTTACGGCGTCCGGCGGAGGAAAAAACTGAACATGTCCGATAGCATTCATAACACAAATAACGGCAGCTCCGGCAATCCCGGCAGCTCTGATATGCACAATAAGCGGCAGAGCTACCTGAATTCCTTCAATTTCGTGACCTTCCCCAATGACAGCACCATTGTCATCGACCAGAAATACTCCATCACCCGCTCCTCCAACGGCTCCGAGAAAACCAGATACAGTCTGGCCAATCTTAACGAGTACTGGAAAACCGATATCCGCTTCGAGTTTTCCTTCGACCGGGCCGAGCTTGAGGCCATTGAGGATCAGGACGAATACGGCGTGCGCTATCTCCACTTCACTCTGTTCTCCGGAGACGCCTCTCTGGGACGGCTTTCCATAAAAATCGGCTACGAAAACGACAGCCACGCCACCTCGGAGAAAATCGCCGCCTTCTTTGACTGCACCGAGGTCTTTAATAATCTCCAGCAGTAACGGCCCCGGCCGTCTTATGCTGCCGGCTTTAGCTGCTTAGCTTGATGCTTTAATTTTGCGCCCCGGACTCTTCCGGGGTTCTGCTTTCACAGAACTCAGAGGAAACACCATGCAGACTCCCGCCACCAAATTTCTCGACAGCAAGCGCATCTCCTACAAGACCTACGAATACAGCTGCAACGGCGCCAAACACGACTTCGGCCATATTGCCGCCCGGGAGCTTAACCGGGATGAGAACGAGGTGTTTAAAACCCTGCTCATCCATCATGAAAAAACCTATATAACCGCGGTGATCCCGGTTAACTGCAATCTTAATCTCAAAAACGCCGCCAGGGTTGCCGGGGTGAAGAATGCCGAAATGGTAAAGCCCGAGGATGCGGAACGGCTTACCGGCTATGTGGTGGGCGGCATCAGTCCCTTCGGCCAGAAAAGACGCAATATCACCATTCTGGCCGCCTCCGCCATAGATCTCCCCGAAATCCTGGTAAGCGGCGGGAGACGGGGGTTTTCCGTCGGAGTAAAACCACAGGATCTCATCGCCGCTCTGGGAGCCCTCACCGGAGATATCACGGAACCCCAGTAAGGGTTTAAGCCTTCCGTCCCGCGGCTTCCGGGATCTCCTTTCTCATGGCCCTGCTTCCGGAAATGTAGCTCCCGCTCTCCTCCGTACGGCGTTCCTGAAGCTTGTTTGCCGACGGGACGGCATAGGCCTCCGCATCCCGTTCCTTCCGGAGCAGGGTGCCCTCTGCTTCCTCCGCAAGCCGGCCCTTCAGCGCGGCCCGGAGGACAAAGAAGTAAAAGACGGTAACCGGGAACATCACCATGAGGGCGGTTTCGCCGTCGCTCCCGGAGCTCATAAGCCGGAAAATCTCCCCGGCCGTTATCAGGAAAGCCAGAGCCCCGCCCCCGAGGGCCGCAGAGTCGCGCTCGAACACCCAGGGGATCCTGGTCTGATAAACGAGATACCAGATGCCCCCCGCCGTAATCAGCATGGGCAAAAGGATGAGAAGCTGCAGGTACCCCGGAAGGAAATCCGCCAGAAACCCGAGCTCCGTTATCACCAGCATGGCGAGAGCGGTAAAAAACAGCGTGGCAAAAGCGATATTCCGGGAGGCTGCGGGAAAGTCTCCCGTGATTTTTCCGGTCTCTCCGTTCATGGCACAGGAGAATACCTGCCCCCGCCAGGAGGTCTCCATGCGCCAAACAGGGAGGAGAGCATATTTCACGGCCACGGGAGTGATGCGGTAATTCCGCTCCGTAATGCGGCAGGCGTCATATCCCTCAGTCTCGATAAGAAAGCTGTCCAGAGAAGTTCTGACCCGCTTTTCCACCGGATTAAAGCTTCCCTTGGCATTCCGGCTGGCGATCCGGGCGTCCAGTCCTGCAAGATAAGCGGGACTGAAGGGAACGGCGTCCTTCATGTCAAAGGGTTCAATGCTCTGGGTTTCCCGTTCCGGGATCTCCCGGGAGCCGTCCCCGGGAATGCCCTGAAACTCCCGGCTCCCGGAAGCTGCGCAGGTAAACACCGTGTGCTCCCACTTGCGATCCCCCCTTTTCACGATTTTTTCACAGGAGGCCTTAGCCTCTCCCGCCGCAGCGACATCGTAGATCCAGAAGGGAATGTAGCAGGCCATGATGCTTTCCTCCCGGGCCTCGGCGCCAAAGCT
>NZ_JBGVBR010000283.1:0-3017 GCF_045225735.1 Succinimonas sp.
AGAAGCTCGATTTCTACCTCTGGGCAAAAGCTCTTTAAAGCCTTCCCGGGGCGTGAGATCCCGATAATTGAGCGGTGAAACTGAAAAAGCGGCAAAGAAGCCGCTCTCCTGATGAATGAGTCCGGTAAAGCGGCTTCCGGACCTGTTTATCAGCGAGCCCTTTAACAAGCTCCAGCATTTCCTCCGGATTATCCGCTGCCTTTACTCCCGGCAGGGCTTTAACCAGAATGCCGTTTTCATCAATGAGAAACGCCGAACGCAGAGTGCCTTCCCGAATCCCCTGCGGGGTCTTTTTAGGCTGAATGACATCATAGGCACGATGCGCGATAAGCTCGGGATCTGAGAGCAGCGTAAAGGGGAGGCTGAACTTTTCCTGAAACCGGAGATGGGATGCGGCGCTGTCCCGGCTCACTCCCAGAATCACTGTATCAAGCTCACTGAACCGGGAACTCCGCTCGGCAAACCCGCAGGCCTGCTTGGTGCAGCCCGGAGTATTGTCCCGGGGATAGAAGTAGAGCACGACCTTCCGGCCGCGGTACTGAGCCAGCGAATGCATGTCCCCGTTCTGATCCGGCAGACTGAAATCCGGTGCCGGGGTTCCTTCTTTTAGCGGCATTAGGTTGCTCCTTTTGTTCAACTCGCGATCCCTGATTTTAAATGTTTTCCCATATGCGTTAAGCATAACTCTGTTTCCCCCCGAATACTTAAGCCCCAGTCAAAAATCAGATATTTCCGGCCCAATCAGAAATTTCCGGGATCTGCCCCGGGGATTCCCGAGTTTCATGTAAGCCTTGCGTCATAACGATTCTTCTTCACCTGAAACACTGTTTTTCAGGAAACCTCCTCCTGCTCTTTAACTTACCGCCTTAATATGCACTTTTTATTTCCGGAATGCGCTTCACCTCGCAGGAAAATTAGAAAAGACCGGTGAGGCTGAGAAAGATTTGAGGAATGAGCAGAGCGGGAAAACGCCGGATGCGATTCATTCCAAGTCCGGTTCTTTACCGCCTGCCTCGTTCTCAGCATCTGAAACTGTTAAAGGAGAAATATCATGGGATTATTTGATTTTGCCGAAAGCGCCTTTGGTTCCGTCCGCAACGTTGTTTCCGAGACCGCTTCCTATGCCGGAAGGGCCGTCTCCGGCACCGCTTTCTTTGCCGGCAATTCCGTCTCTCATGCCGGTAACGCTGTTTGCAATGCTGCCGAAAAGGGAGCGAACCTCTTTTCAGACACCATTGATGCAATCGACAAACCGGCCTCCCGGGCTCTTGATTTTGCGGATGGCGCTCTCGGGTATCTGCCGGAGGTTATCAGACATGGATCTGTGGGCGGTCTCGGAATGGCTCTGGCTGAATCCGTAATTGACAACCTGTTCCGGGATAAGGTGGCTCCGGTAGAGGGTTCGGTGCTGTACGTTGATCTGGCCTGCGGCTATGCGGAGCACTCCGGCATTTACGTCGGCGGCGGGGAGAAGTGCATTGTCGAGCTCACCAACCAGGGCGGCCAGTGCATCATAAATCTGGTATCTCCCAGTGAGTTTATCAATGGCGGCTCCGGCTTCAGCATTTACGTCTCCAGCCATCATGGCTGCGCCGTCGGCAGGAAATTAGCAGCCCGGACTGCCCGGAGCATGGTGGGCCGCAATCTGGGAAGGTACAGTCTGGTGTCCAACAACTGCCATATGTTCACGAATTACTGTCTCCTCCAAAAGGACAGTGATGACTATTCCAGAGGGATAAGCGCCATCCCGGATATGAAAATGACCCTGACCAGCATCAAGAACCGGGCCCGCAAGGTCATGAATGCTGATGAGTGGCGGGTCTGGCACTATAAAGACTGAGTCTGAGACAGCGACCGTGTCTCCGGAACAGGGTTTCCGGCGTCCGCGGTTCGCTGCTGCTCCCGGGCAGTCAAAGGTCAGGAATTTCCGGAGGCCTTAAAGCTGCACTTTATTTTTCCGGATCTTATCTCAGAACAGCGGACAATTGAATAAACGAATGAAAAGAGGCGGAGACAGGTTTTCAGCTTCTTTGTCATCAGACCTCTGCCTGAATACCTTAAATTGTTAAAGGAGAATTATCATGGGCTTATTTGATTTTGCTGAAAGCGCTTTTGGTTCTGTATGCGGTGTAATTTCCGGCACCGTTTCCGTTGCCGAAAAGACGGTCTCCGGCGTTGCTGAGGCTGCCGGCGACGCAGTCTTCTCTGCCGGTAACGCCGTCTGCGATGTCGCTGAGATGGCCGGTAAAGCAGTCTGTGATGCTGCCGATATTGCGGGCGGCGCCGTATCTTCTGCCGGCAAGGCTGTTTCCGGCACCGCTGAGTTTATTGGCGATACCGTCTGCGCTGCCGGCAATGCTGCATGCGATGCGGCCGAAAAAGGCATAAACATCGTTTGTGACACCATTGATGCAATCGATAAACCGGTTTCTCAGGTTGCTGACTTCGCGGATAACGCTACCCAGTACGTGCCGGAGATTATGAAGTTTGTAAATCCTGCATTAGGTCCTTTGATGGCCCCGGTTGAATCCTTTATTGACAATGTTGTCAGGGATCCGGTAACTCCGGTGTTCGGTTCGGTGCTGTACGTTGATCTGGCCTTTGGCAGCGCGGAGCACTCCGGCATTTACGTCGGCGGCGGGGAGAAGTGCATTGTCGAGCTCACTAACGAGGGCGGCCAGTGCATCATAAATCTGGTATCTCCCAGCGAATTTGTCAATGGGGGCACCGGTTTCAGCATTTACGTTTCCAGCCATCATGGCTATGCCGTGGGCAAAAAGAGAGCGGCCCGGAGAGCCCTGAGCATGGTGGGATGCAATCTGGGAACGTACAACATTGCGCTTAATAACTGCCATATGTTCACGAACTACTGTCTCCGCAAAAAGGGCTGTGATGACGATTCCAGAGGTTTCAGCGCGTTCCTGAACATGGAAATGACCCTGACCAGCATCAAGAACCGGGCCCGGAAGGTCATGGATGCTGATGAGTGGCGGGTCTGGCATTACAGAGACTGATCC
>NZ_JBGVBR010000284.1:0-3524 GCF_045225735.1 Succinimonas sp.
CTTTTCTTCTGCCGTTTCATCATCTAACCGAGGATTTCGTCAAGTCCCGAGCTTTTCTGCGAGCCGCCATTTACACCACATTCCTTGTGTCTCTGTAAGTTTGCCTTTTGTGACATTATCTATGGTCTTCGCTGTTCTTACACCTGATAGCTGAAATATTCTTTAAAGTGTGTGATTTTGCCCATAGGGCTCTTTTTAATGATGAGGCTGGGAAAAAATAATCTGTTTCGCATTGACGGCTGGCTTTCTTGGCGGATACTAAAGAGGCTTCGGACATCGCCGTTGCGGTAAGCTGGAGTGATTTCACAGGTTTTTTGATACAACTTCAGGCTTTAAGGCGGAAAGGTGTCATTTGTGCGGTACTGGGAGAGCTTTATGAGAAGGGGCCTTCCGGTGTCAAGAATGAGGCCCGGGCCCAGGAGCTTTATAAAAAGGTATGCGATCTCGGAATGAAAAGGGCCTGCAAGAAGCTTCAAAAATGACGGAATTCCGGATTTAAAGCTCCCGAGTAAAGAATAACACCGGAGAACAGCTTAGTCAGCTTCTGAAAACTCCGCTCCGGTAACACCAAACACCTTTTTGTTACAGTTTTTATACGGGCGTTTCGCCCCGGTTTTGCTGCCCGAGTTAACATTTTTTTACACTTTGATAACGTTTTCGTTAACTTTTACCTAGGAATCTACTATAATTAAGAAAACGTTTACATGCTTATCCGTTACGGAGAAGAACGGAAGGCATTAAGGGGATTAAAAGATAATTATCAGCGCAGTAAAGACCAACACAAAATGAAGAACTTAAATTCTGACAGGATTTCAGAACTCACCGAGCTTGTGGAACAGCGATCAGCAACTCCGAATTTGGTATACCGGAAGTTTCTCAGGAATATTCCGTACAATATGTGCGGAGTACGGGGTCGTCTTCTTTCTCCGGACTATGCCGTTTCCGCGGCCTTGCCCATTCCCTTTGAGAAGATGGACGGCTCAAAGATTTTAGAGGGATCGGTAAAGGTTAAAAACGCCATTCTCAAGGTCGGCTCCGGTGACAAGGTTATATTTCTTCAGGGGATTTCCCGGGTTCAGGAAATCGGAAACGAGGCCGCAGAGCTTGGCATAGCTATGTTCTCAGATGATGCCGAGCTGCCGTACTTTCTGAAGAACATTGCCGCTGTGGTGTGTTACGGGGTCATCACTGATCCGGTGATTTACGACAGCGACTTGGAGCATGTGCTCATGGTGGATGAAATCGGCGAATGCTGCCAGCTGGAAGCATTGGCTGCCACTGACTTTGATTATGTGCAGGATACCAGTGATCTTTCCAGAAGCTTCGCCAGAAAGGGAGACTATATGGTGCTGGGCACTCCGGGGGTAATCAGTTTCCTTAAGCTTGATGGCTGGGAGCAGCAGAAGGCCGAGGTACTGGAGTTCAGTATTCTCCGCAAGGCCGGTTAGAAATTACGGTTTGTGAATTTAAAGGGCTGTCCGAAAGGGCGGCCTTTTTTGCTGCTAGCTTACAACGACGGCAATGAATGCGGCGGTATTGAACCACTTCGGAAAAAGAGGTTCTCTTCAGGAAAGCTGTGATCTCATAATGAGAATGAGGGAGTGGTGAATTTCAATTATTTGAGAAGAGACAGCGGTGATAACAGTTCTTGCTGAAAAAGCTCTGTCCCCGAAGCCCTCAAGGCACAAAAAACCGGGAACCCTGCGATCCCCGGCTTAGCTTTCAGTAAAGCTTCTTAGGCTACCATCGGAAAGTTGATGCTGAGAGCTTCTCTTTCCAGATCGATTTCCACAATCTTAGCCTGCGGAATAAAGTTGAAGTTGGTAGCAGTGGCGATGGTATAAGCGCCCATCATCTTGCCGATTACCAGATCGCCTACTTCCAGCTCCGGCAGAGGAATGTCCTCGGCAATGATGTCAATGCTGTCGCAGGTAGGGCCGGCCAGCACGGAGCAGGCAATGGCGCCGGTCTTCTGGGTGTACTTCGGATATACCACGTGGTCAAAAATCTGACCGGAGTAGCTGCAGTATACGCCGTCATCCAGATAGTACCAGGGCTTGCCGAAGCGCATGCTCTTTCCGGTAACCGAGCAGATGCCGATCATGCACGGAGCGGAAATGAATCTTCCCGGCTCGGCAATGATGCGCACACCCTCGGGCACATTGGCCAGAGCGGCAACAATGGGCTTGCAGAACTCACGGATGTCAGTCTCGCCGGCATTGTCATAGTCTACCGGGAATCCGCCGCCGATATCGAGCACGTTAATGGCAATGCCCTTGGCAGCAGCCTCGCGGATAATGTCAGCGCAGGCGGTAACAGCTTCTACATGTCTCTTGGCGGTCTTCACCTGGGAGCCTACATGGAAGGAGAGACCGTAGATTTCGATGCCGAGATCCCGGGCCTTTTCCAGAAGAGGCAGCACTTCCTCAGGGAGAGCTCCGAACTTTTTGGACAGATCCACCTTGGTCTCAGGATTGGGGAAGCTTACTCTGATAAGCACCTTAACCTGATCCTTGAACTCTGCGAGCTTTTCCAGTTCGCAGACATTATCGGCAACAAACACCCGGCAGCCGTAATCAAGAGCGTAGGAAATGTCAGAAGGCTTCTTGATAGGGTGGGTATGGATGCACTTGGCAGGGTTGATTCCGTGCTCTCTCATGATGTCAACCTCACCGTTGGAGGCGAGATCAAAGCAGGCGCCTTCTTCTTCAAGGACATCAATCACAGCGTCCTGCGGGAGAGGCTTAAGAGCATAATGGAGAGTCACACCGGGCAGAGCGTCTCTGAGTGACCGATACTGATGTCTCACAGTAGCCTTGTCAAGTACCAGGAGAGGTGAGCCGTACTTGGAAACAAGGTCCTGATAATCGAGTTCTGTATTAAGCAGATTGTTCATTACTTTCTAATTGCACCTCGCAAATGTGGCATTGCCACAGGCCGGAGAAATGTCCGAAGCCAGGTCGGACTGCTAGCTTTAAAGTGGTTTGAATTATAGGAAAACTGAATCAGGTTGCAACAATTTTTTCTCAAAAAAAAACGATTTTTTTCTTGAAAGTTTTTTCAAAGGGAGAACTTGCAGAGGGCCTTTACGGCATAAGGGCTGGCAATGATCGCTTTACAGGGGCGATGAAAACGGTCACCGGCTACAAACTATACGAAAAAGAGAGCGTTTTATACGCTCTCTTGAGATAGGGTTTTCAGGTATTTTGCGGCTCCTGAAAACGCAGTTTTAGATCTTCACACTGTTCTGCTTCTCGGAAAGAGGCACCAGACCATCCTCCACCAGCCGGTTCCAGGCGTCCTTGCACATGATAATGCTGCGGGAGAAGGGAACTACATAGGTGGCCGGCACGCCGTTTAAGGAGATCTGCTTGAGATTCAGCTTGCCGTTAATGATTTTGCCGGAGTTTTTGCCGTTATCGTAGATCTCCTTGAGCAACTTCTGAGAGCGCTTCACATCAGAATCGACCTTGGCGGCGTAAATATCCAGAGCGTCAAGGTAAACCGTCAGAACCGCGATATCC